>CANCFZ010000184.1 GCA_947377425.1 Flavobacteriaceae bacterium | reverse complement strand
CGTAAAGAAATTTGGGGATATGCCTCTGATGAAAGTTTGTCTAATCAGGATTTGATTAATGAAGAATACAAAGGAATTCGTCCAGCACCAGGTTATCCGGCATGTCCCGACCATTTAGAAAAACCAACCATTTGGAAATTATTAAATGTAGAACAAGAAATAGGAGTAACCTTAACTGAAAGTATGGCAATGTGGCCAGCAGCATCAGTTTCGGGATACTATTTTGCTAATCCTGAAAGTAAATATTTCGGGCTCGGAAAAATTAAAGAAGATCAAGTAATAGATTATGCTAAACGTAGAGGAATTTCTACTGAAATGGCAACAAAATGGCTTTCGCCAAATATAGCAGATTAAAAACAGTTGTCAGTTCTCAGTTTTCAGTTTTCAGTTATTTTGGAAACAGATAACGGACAACAGACAACAGACAACTAAAAATTATGAAAGTAACGCAACATATCGAAAACGCTCAAGGAAAACCATTATTTTCTTTTGAAATTCTTCCGCCGTTGAAAGGGCAAAACATTCAATCTATTTTTGATAGTATTGATCCATTAATGGAATTCAAACCGCCATTTATTGATGTAACCTACCATCGTGAAGAATATGAATTTAAGGAATTACCAAGCGGACTTTTACAAAAGAAAATTGTCAAAAAACGACCAGGAACGGTTGGTATTTGTGCCGGAATTCAGAATAAATATTCGGTAGATGCTATTCCGCATATTTTGTGTGGTGGATTTACCAAAGAAGATACCGAAAATCTTTTGATTGATTTGGATTTCCTTGGAATTGATAATGTGGTGGCACTTCGCGGTGATGCTCTGAAAAATGAAACCTATTTCAAACCAGAGAGAGAAGGAAATGAATATGCCTCCGAATTAGTGACTCAAATCAGCAATTTGAATAACGGAATTTATTTGGATGAAGATTTGAAAAACTCTGCAAAAACCAACTTCTGTATTGGAGTTGCGGGTTATCCAGAGAAACATATGGAAGCTCCAAGTTTGGATAGCGACATTCATTTTTTGAAAGAAAAAATCAGAAATGGAGCTGATTATATCATTACTCAAATGTTTTTTGATAATAAAAAATTCTTCGATTTTGTTGAGAAATGCAGAACGGCAGGCATTACAGTTCCAATTATTCCAGGATTGAAACCTATTGCAACTAAAAAGCAATTGAATTTAATTCCGCATAGATTTAGTGTTGAAATGCCAGACGATTTAATCATGGCTGTTGTAAAAGCAAAAGATAATGACCACGTAAAACAAATTGGAATTGAATGGTGCTTGCAACAAAGTAAAGAATTGGTTGCAGCTGGAATTCCAGTATTGCATTATTATTCAATGGGTAAAGCAGAGAATGTAAAAGCAATTGCTAAAGAAATTTTTTAATATGAATTAAACAAAAACTAAAATACACACTCAAAACTAAAAAGATTTATTTGCTAAACATATTCTGTTATATTTGCGCTACTTAAAAATTTAGGATGAGGGAGTTGTGTTTGTTGTTTCTATTAGTGTCTTCGACTATTTTTAGTCAAGATAATAAAGATACTAATGCTATTGAAGTTTCTTTTTTAAGAGGAAATGTACTTCCGCATACCACCGATTTATATCATTTGCAAGGCCATGCCGACGGCGTTTTAATGAGTTTTTTGAAACAAACTCATGGAAAAGACGAATGGCATTCGGCATATAATTTCCCTGATTATGGGGTGTATTTTGAATATCAAAACTACAATAATGATTTTCTTGGAAAGGTTTATGGAACAGGTGTTTTATATAACTTTTATTTCTTAAAGCGTAATTTAGAATTGAAAATTGCTCAAGGAATTGGATATGCTACTAATCCGTATGATAAAGTGGAGAATAGTAAAAATAAAGCTTTTGGCTCTACCTTAATGGCGAATACAAACGTGGGATTATTTTACAAAAAGGAACACCTTATTGACAAATTTGGATTGCAAGCTGGATTTTTATTCACACATTTTTCTAACGGAAGAACCAAATCTCCCAATAGTGGCATCAATTCATTTTTAGTAAATGTTGGTGTGAATTATGACTTTTCAAAAAATAATAGCAGAAAAATAGATACTGTTGCAGTTAAGAAAAACTTCAACGAATCCATTAAGTATAATTTTATTTTAAGAAGTGGTTTCAATGAAAGCCCTGTAATTGGTAGCGGTCAATATCCGTTTTATCACATCAGTTTTTTTGCAGACAAACGATTCAATAGAAAAAGTGCGTTGCAATTAGGAACCGAACTTTTTCTCACCAACTCATTCAAAGATTTCATTAAGTACAAATCAATTGCTTATCCAGAATTGAATATCGACACCAATACCGATTATAAACGAGTAGGTGTTTTTGTTGGATATGAAATGTTTGTCAATAAAATATCGCTCGAAGCACAAGTTGGATATTATGTATATCGTCCCTTTGTGAATGATATTGCAATTTATGATAGGATTGGTTTTAAATATCATTTTACACCAAAAGTTTATACTAGTTTTTCTGTAAAAACGCACATGTTTTTTGCTGAAGCATTAGAGTTTGGTGTTGGAGTTAGACTATAAAAAGATGAAAAAACTATTTTTACTATTGAGTTTTCTATTGGTTTTCATTTCTTGTGAAAAGCCTAGCGAATGTATAGAAAGCACTGGAGACATGGTTTCTAGAGATATTCCAGTTAATCCATTTTCTAAAATAAAAGTATACCGTGGAATTTCTTTAGTTATAATGCAAGGTGCAGAATATAAAGTAACTATTCAATCGGGTAGCAATCTTATTGATAACATTGAAATCACACAAGTTGACAATCAATTGATTTTAAAAGACAAGACTACATGTAATTGGCTTAGAGATTACGGACAAACTACGGTGTATATTACTACTCCAAATCTAGAAGAAATTTATTCTAAAACGGATAGAAATATAAGTTCGGCAGGGATTCTGACCTTTCCAATATTGAAACTTTATGCTTTGGATAAAAATGGAGACGGAGAAGATTCTGCTGGAACTGGAGATTTCCATATCAATATAAATAACAATCAGTTGGTAATTGAAAATAATACCGTTTCAAGATATTATATTTCTGGAAATACAACTGATGCAGTATTTGATTTTTGGGCTGGTGATGGAAGAATTGAAGCAGGAGATTTAACGGCTCAAACTATAGAGGTTTATCATCGTGGGTCTAATGATATGATTGTAAAACCAATTCAAAGTATCACAGGAAAAATGGTTAGTACGGGTGATATAATTCTAAAAAACAATCCTCCAATTGTAAATGTTGAACAATTGTATATGGGACATATTATTTACAATTAGTTCTTTGTTTTTTCTCTAAAAATAGTTTCCAAATTTTTACTTTTCAAACTAATTTGAAGTGCTTTAAATCCATTTTCTTGGGCAAAATCAAACACAGAGGAACGACAATCATTTTCTGTTTCAAAAGTCAATTCCCAAACTTTATCGTGTGTGTTTTTGAATGATTTTAAATCAGATAATTTAGTAAATAATGCTTCATCTACAACTTTATCAAATTCAACTTCAATAATTTGTTCTTTAATTTCAGAAACTAATTTGTCTAATTTTTTATCAGTAACAATTTTGCCATTATTGATAATGATTACACGGTCACAAATGGCTTCAACTTCCTGCATAATGTGCGTAGAAAGAAAAACAGTTTTGTTTTTACCAACATTTTTAATCACATTTCTAATTTCAACCAATTGATTTGGATCTAAACCAGTAGTTGGTTCATCTAAGATTAAAACATCCGGATTGTGTAATAAAGCAGTTGCCAAACCCACACGTTGACGATATCCTTTAGATAATTGTCCGATTTTTTTATGGCTTTCTGGTGTTAAACCAGTTAGTTGAATTACTTCTTCTATGCGAGATTTAGCTACTTTATACACATCAGCATTAAATTCTAAATACTCACGAACATATAAATCTAAATACAACGGATTGTGTTCTGCTAAATAACCCACTGAAAGCTGTACCGCTTTTTGGTTTTCGTTTACATCATTTCCATTTACAGAAGCTTTTCCTTCATCAGCATTGATGTAAGTGGTCAAAATTTTCATTAAAGTCGATTTTCCAGCGCCATTTGGACCAAGAAAACCAACGATTTCTCCTTTTTTTACCGAAAAAGAAACATTGTCTAATGCTTTTTGAGCACCATAACTTTTTGAAATATTTTGAACTTCTATTGACATAACCTAATATTTGTAGCAAATGTAATAATTAATAAAGGAAAACTAAAACCAATAAAGTTAATAACGTTTAAATGGGATTTTTATGATTTTACGAAAACGTTTCCGTAACTTTATTTAAATTTTTTGTAATGGTTTAACATTTTTAATTACTTTAGCAAAACAGAAAACAACAATGAAAACAAAATTCACAACATATTTTAGCTATTTCTTTTATTTCTTCTTCGGACAGAAAAAGGGATTGGTATTGTGTTATGTAAAAAAGTAAAAAACGAAACAAACAATATATAATCCCGATGCAAATCGGGATTTTTTTTTGATTACAATGAAAAGAAAAGTAGCCATACAAGGAATTAAAGGATCGTTTCATCATCAAGTAGCCTTAGAATATTTTCAAGAAAATGTTGCTATTGATGAATGTTTGTCGTTTGAAGGACTTGCCAATAGTTTGATTAACAATCAATCGCAACTAGCTGTAATGGCGATTGAGAATTCGATAGCAGGTTCAATAATTCCAAATTACGC
>CANCFZ010000183.1 GCA_947377425.1 Flavobacteriaceae bacterium | reverse complement strand
AAGTAGTCTTTTAATCTACTGACTCTTTTTAGTTCTTGGAGTAATTGTTTTTTTTATTGCTAGCTATAAATAGTATTTACGTGTTTAATTATTACATCAATTTTTTTCTTTCTATTCTCTCTTTGGCTTCGGCTACGAGCCTGTGTATTTTTTCTTCAAATTGCTTTTTAGGTGGTAAATCTGTCCAATATTCTGCAACCATTATTCCGTCTTTGTGCATTTCGAGTAGTTCTATTTGTTCACGGCTACTTTCAGCACAAAGTATTAATCCGATAGGCGTGTTTTCTCCTTCTTGCTTTTCGTATTTATCTAACCATTTGAGGTATAACTCCATTTGTCCTTTATATTTGGCTTGAAATTTACCCAATTTTAATTCTATTGCGACTAATCGCTTTAGCTTTCGATGGTAAAAAAGTAAATCTAAATTAAAATCTTCTCCGTCAATAATCATTCGTTTTTGACGTTCTACAAATGTAAACCCTTTGCCGAGTTCTAATATAAAAGTTTCTAAATCGTGTAATATTGCATCTTCCAAATCTTTTTCTAAAAAAGTATTTTGCAAACCTAATAAATCTAAAATGTAAGGATCTTTGAATGTATTGAATGGAATGTGTGTTGATTCTATAATTTGTGCATCGGCAATGTTTGTTCTTTCATAGGCTTTTAAAGCTATTTGTCTTCTTAATTCTCTTTTTCCATATAAATTATTTGATGCGTTTTGTGCATAAAATAATTTTGCTTCGATAGTTTTTAATGGTAATAGTTCCAAAAAATGCGACCAAGACAATTGTCGTGCCAGTGGCACGACAATTTGAAAGTCGGTAAACTGATTTGCAAATTGCATCATTCGACGAAGGTTTTTTACTTCAAAATTTCGTCCGTACTTATTTTCCAATTGTGTTGACAGTATCGACACGATTTGTTTTCCATATTCTGCACGTTTATTTTGTAGAATATCTTGATTGATGCGATTGCCTATTTGCCAAAACAAAATGGTAATAGCACTATTTGCTTGAACTGCTACTTGTTGTTTGCTTTGCTCAATGAGTTGCGATAACTCCTGAAATAAATCGTTTTCTGAAATTGATAGACTGTTGGTGTTATCTGCCATATAGTTACTTATACTACTATTATATTAAAAAAATCTTATTGAACTAAACGATGTTTTGTTGTTGTAAATGGATTGTACAATTACAAATTTACTAAAAAGCAACGGAATGTAAAAAAAAGAAAATAGAGAATTGATTATGAAATTTCTCCTAAGTTGGAATGATAAAGTTGTTGTGAGCCGATTGTAGCTACGCTATGCCCAAATCTTTAGCAATGGCAATTAAATGTACTGTATTGTTGGCTTTGAAGTAGTCTTTTAATCTACTGACTCTTTTTTCGATGGTGCTTTTTCCGTTTGGAATGATGCCTAGTTCTTTGAACTTTTCGTCCATTTTTTCTTGTGAAATACCCAGTGCTAATTGTTTGATTAGTTGGATGTCGTAATCGTCGATTTCATCAACGGATTTGTCTTGTAGTAGGTGCTCTATTTCGGGTGAAATGTATTTGGTATTTTCTTGGTATAGTTGGCTAATTGCGGTTTTGAGTTGGTCGATGCTTTTGCGTCCTTTGGCTACAAAACCATCAACATTATGGTCTTGAAAGAGTTCTTTTATGCGGTAGATTTTGTCTTCGACTGAATGTACTATTATCTTGAGTGTAGGCTGTTCTATTCTTACCCAAGCTATTAATTCGTCACCGCTTTGTAGGCTAACTTTACGGTGGTCTGCCTTGAAGGATAAATCGCTAATGAGCAAATCGAATGGTTGGTTGTCTAGTAATGCTTTTTTTATTTTGAGTTGAGCATCGTCGCAATATTTGGCATGGTGAATTTCGGTTACGCCTATTGCATCTAGTGCTTGTGTAACTGCTAGGTTAATGCTGTCAAAGTCTTCGGCTATTAATACTTTTTTAAACATAATTGGGTATGTTTTACGATTTTATTTTTGAAATTACTGTTATATTTGGGTTCAATAAAAGCCCCTCGACTGCGCTCGGGGTGACACTATAGAAACCTATAATACAGAAAATTTAAAACTCAAATGGTATTATTTAGGAATTGTCATTTTGGTTTTGAATCCTTTGTTGGTTTCGGTTTCAAAAGTAATTGTTCCTTTATTAGCTAGAATACGGTTTTCCACATTTTGAAGTCCTTTTTTTAAATTTAACATTTCGGGACATCCAATTCCGTTGTCTGAATAGTTGATTTGAATTGCTTTGGATAGGCTGTCAAACCCTATGACTACTAGTGAACATTGACTGTGCTTTTTCATGTTTACCATCAGTTCTTGCAAGATTCTGTAGATAGAAATTTTTGATTCTTTTTTTATTTTTTTCCAATCTATGGCATTACTTTTATTAATAATGACGTTTACATCGTTGCTTTTGTAATTGGAAAGCATTTCTTTTAGTGCATTTTCAAAGTTATCGCTGGTATCTATTTCGCTATTTTCTTTGGATATGTTTCTGGTTCTTGAGTAGATTTTATCGAGATTGTCTACTAGCGTTTCTTTTTTGTCGGCTTGTTGCAAATCTTGTGTTTCGGCATAGGTCATCGCATTGAAAACATCGTTGGCTAGTTCATCGTGTAGTCTTTTAGAAATTCTGGTTTCGGTATTGTAGGTTTCGTTCAGCAGTTTTTGTTTGTTTTTGGCTTTAATTAAAAAGTATATCACTATTGAAAGCAGCGTAACTGAGATGAATAGTATGAAAAAAAGTTGTTTTTCGTGTTTGTATTTTTGGGTTTCGGCAATTGCTTTTTTGGAATCGTATTTGATTTTGGCGAATTGATTTTTGGCAATTTCTCTGACTTTATTAATACTATCGGAAATACTCATTTGCTTAAGTGCCAGCGATTTTATTGCCGTAGGATTGGAATTGGAAATTAGAAATTTTAATGCCAAAATTCTATCGTCTGGACTGTTAATCCTTGTTGCTGCATTGTAGGCTTTGAGCGCATTGTTTTTGGCTAAAGTCGGATTCAAATTTTGGTAGTATTCCGATAAATGAATGAATGACGGAATGAGTTCAAAATCATCTTTTATACTGTCTCTAATTTGTAACGATTTGTTGAAATAGTTTATAGCCTTGGGATTGTGTAATTTAAAGTAGGCGTAACCGAGGTTGTCTACTACTTTGGCATAATTGAGTTTGTCGGCAATTAGTGAATCGTTTTGAACTATTTTGGAAAGTAATTTTTGGGCTTGGTGGTATTTTTTAGATTCTAAAAGTGCATATCCAATGTTGTTGGTGTAAACAAGTTTGTACTTTTGATCTAAAGCAGTTTTTGTTGCTAGATTAAAGTACTTAATGGCACTTTCGTAATTGTATTGTTCTAAGTAGGCTAATCCGAGCAAGTTATAGAACGTATTAATATATTTGTAGTTTGGATTAACATCTAATATTTCGGTTATTGTAGCTTCGCTTTCGGCAAAGTCGCATTGCTTTTGTTGAATGTCGGCAATGTAGTATAATGAATAGGTAATTCGTTCAACATCATCATTTTTACAAGCGTCTTTGGATTTGTAGAAATAAAAAAAGGCACTATCGTATTTTTGAATGGCATAAAATTCTACTGCTTTTTTGATTAAACTATCATACTCTGTATTTTTTGATTTTGGTTCTTCTTTTTGATTACAAGAAGAAAAAAAGAGAAGTCCCAGTACAATAAAAATCGGGAAAAGTAATTTTTTGATTATCATTTCCCGAAATTATTGATTTTAATTATAATAGAAAAATAAATCTATCACAATTATGGTTTTGGTGGTGGTGGTATTCAAACACACAAAATATTTTTGCTACAAATTATATTTTCAAAAAAAAAGCAACCTATTTTATAAATCACTAAATTTGTATTCAAATCTTTATTTATATGGAATCATTACACATAGAATTTCAGCCAAATGTAAAAGAAAAACTTCTTGAATTCTTGAATTCATTTTCAAAAAATGACCTTAAAATTGTTGAAGAGAATACTGCATTTGAAGCTACTAAAACAATTTTACAGAAAAGATTGACTGATTTAAGAGCTGGAAAAGCTGATTTAATTTCAATTGATGATTATGAAAAAATTATTAATAAAGAATGAAAATTATTTTAACTCAATTTTTCATCTCAGATTTAGAAAATCAAGTTATATACATTTCTAAAGATAAACCTGAAGCTGCAAAGAAATTTAAAAAAGATTTAATTAGAAGCTTAAAAAAGGATTTGAAAAATCCATACCATTTCAAAAAGTCTTAATATTTTAATGATGACTTGGTAAGAGATTATATTTTTAAAGGATATACATCTGTTTATCAAATTAATACTTTAAACAACACAATTGAGGTTTTTGGTTTTATAAAGTATAAAGAGACACTCAAATAAAACTTTTATTTTAATGAACAACTCCATATCAGGATTTTCTAAACTATCCAAAGAAGCTAAAATCAACTGGATTGCCACTGAATATTTTGCTAATCCCAACGAAGCCATTGCCACCATTAAACAATACTGGAACAGCAATGAAAAGCTACAACAACTTCACGATGACTTTATAGAAAATACGATTACCAATTTCTATCTTCCAATGGGAATTGCGCCAAATTTTTTAGTAAACGGAAAATATTATTCCATTCCGATGGTAATTGAAGAAAGTTCGGTTGTTGCTGCTGCTGCCAAATCGGCTAAATATTGGAGCACTCGCGGTGGTTTTAAAACTACAGTTTTAGGTTCAGAGAAAATTGGTCAA
>CANCFZ010000182.1 GCA_947377425.1 Flavobacteriaceae bacterium | reverse complement strand
AAAAGTACTTGAAATCGATAAAGAATATGCCGAACATACTTTAAATAAAAATTTATTGAAACGATTGGAAATTGCTTCGTAATTAAACTATAAAATCCCGAATCTGAAATTTCAAATTCGGGATTTTTTTTATGTCAAAAATAAAGATTACTTCACCAAACCACCGCCAATTTTAACTTTTTCAGTTTCAATATTGGTGTTTTCCTTTTGAAGTTTTAAGTTTCCAAAATTATAAGTTAATGAAATTCTAAAGTTTCTAGAATCTTGTTTTTGTCTGAAATTAGTTTCTAAATTTTGTCCAGCGATTAAAGCATTAATTTGATTGGAATTGAATACATCAAAACAATGTAATCCTATTTTTAATTTTTTATTCATAAAATCTCTATTGAAAGAAATATCAAATTCTTGAATAGGTTTGGTAACTTTATAAATCTGCCAGTTTCCAGACGGAAGAATATAGTAGGTTATCGAATTTTTAATTTCCCAAGGTAAAATGAATTGCGCTTGCGCTGCATAATTCCAAATGGCTTTGTTGCTATACGGAAAAACATATCCTTTAATGTCCGATTTGATGTAATTTATGTTGAAAAAAATATAATTCATCTTATCCATATCGTTCATTCTCTTTTTGAATTCATCTTTTCCTTTTAAGAAATAATCCAAAGGAATAGGGAAGTTGGCATAAGCACTGAACGTATTAAAATGCTCGAATTGTTGGAAAGTTTGATTGCTAATTGGAGTTGTAGCATTAGCATCAGCACTGTAAACAAACAGATTATTGTCTTTGGATGCCGTATAATTCATTCCGACTTGAACAAATTGAAAAGCCGAAATCTTGAATTCGTAATTATCTAAAAAAGTTGGATTTAAGAATAAATTTCCTTGTGATGTATTGTATTGGTCAAAACTCGAACTGTTATTTGGATCTAAATTATTGTAATTGGGCTGATTGATTTTCTTGGAATAGGAAGCCGAAATATTTACATTATCGTTCACTTCATAAATGGCACTCAAATTCGGAAAGAAATTGTTGTTCTTATATTCAACTTTATTGGCAACCGTATTTGTAATTCGTTCTACATTGAAGTTTTCATAACGTAAACCAGCTGTGAAACTGAACTTTTTAATTTTCTTTCTCGCTTCGGCATAAAACGCAATATTGTTTTCTTTGTAGTCAAATGTAATGTTGTTTGGAATTGCAGCATTCAAAAAGTAACTTCCATTATCTTTTACTTGCAATCCATTGAATTTTCCACCAGTGCTGATAGAAAATTTTTGTTTTTCAAACGGAAAATTGAAATCATATTTCAAGTAATAATTGCTTAATTTAAAGTCGATAGTTCCGTTGTTGAATGAATTTGTATTACTGGTATTATCAACCGCATTAGATGAAGTTAGAGGTTTTTTATCAAATTGATTTCCAAATGCGGTTACATCAAATGTGGTTCCAATAGTATCTAATTTGGTTTTGTATTGCAAACTTATTTCATGATTATTATTTTTTGTTTTAGTAATTCCTTTGTTGTAATAATCAATATTATCGCCGATTGTTGTTGCATCAAAAACACTCCTGTCATTAGAAAAAGTTCCGTTGTAATTGAATAATAAGTTTGACATTTTACTCAATTTATAATTGGTTCCACCTCTAAAATAAAGATTTCTGTTGGTGTTAACGGCAAAATTCTCTTGATTTAATGTTTTTATAGGATTGAAAGCTGTAAAACTTTGTTTGTTGGTGGTTCTCGATTCGCTATCAATATAATTGTAACCCAACATGGTTTGCCAACTTAGGTTTTTTGACTTACCATTCAATAAAATCTGCGGACTTGGCTTTTGGTACTTATTAAAATTGTAATTGATATTGAAACTCGCATTGATTCCTTTCATCTTTTTAGAACTGGTTACAATATTGATAATCGAACCACTTGCATTAGCATCATAAGCTGCGCCAGGATTGTAAATTAATTCTACTTTTTCAATAGCGTTGGCTGGAAGCGAATTCAAGTAATTTTGCAAATCAGTGCCAGACAATGTACTTGGAGCACCGTCAATATAAATAGCAACACCTTTTCCGTTTAAAGTAATGCTTCCTGTTGGAGACGTGATTACTCCAGGTAATTTTTTAACGGCTTCAAGGCTGGTTCCGCTATTGAGCATCGCATTGTCTTTTACGGCAACCGTAGTTTTGTCTGAATCGACTTTGATGAATTTCTTTTTGATGGTTACAGTCACTTCATCTAGTGTTGTAACTTTTGGTTTTAAAGTGTCTTTTGTTGTTTTGGTGATTTCTTGTGCAGATATTGAAGTCGCTATAAGCAACATCGCACTAAAAAGTAGTAATTTCATTTGATGATTGATTTAATTGATGATTATAAGTAAGACTTTTTTTAACAAAATTTGTTACAGTAAAAAGGAAGGTTTCTTATGAAAATCTAAAAAAAAACGCCAAATTTCACGTCAAGGACCTGAAATTTCACGTAGGGTAACGCCAAACTTCACGTCAAGGACCTGAAATTTCACGTTAGGTAACGCCAAATTTTACGTCAAGAACGTAAAACTTCACGTAGGGTAACGTCAAATTTCACGTTTTTGAAAAAATTTAGATTGTACTTAATTTTAAAAATATTGAAATAGATGAATTGAATTTCCATGCCATTATAAAATACAATCCATAAAGAATTAGGAAGAAATTAAAGAATAATAAGTTAATAAATTGTAGTTATTCTTTATTGCTAATTTGAAACACCAACTTGCATATTTTTCAACTGCTCCAAATAATCTCGTTCGTTAGATAATCTCGGAATCTTGTGTTGGCCACCTAATTTGTCGTTTTCTTTTAACCAATCATAGAATAGGTTTTCACGAGCCACATTAATTTGCAACTGATTTAACGTCATGTTGTTGTAGCGTTTGGCTTCATAATCGGAGTTGACGGTTTGCAGCATTTCGTCTAGTACTTTTTGAAATTGTGCAATATCTTCGGGTTGTTTTTTAAATTCTATCATCCATTCATGAGCGCCCTTTTCTTTTCCTTTCATGAAAACAGGAGCTACGGTATAATCTTTTACATCACAATTCAATTGTGAACATGTTTTTGCAATGGCTTGGTCCGTATTTTCAACCATTAATTCTTCACCAAAAACATTAATGTGATGTTTGGTTCTTCCAGAAACACGAATTCTAAATGGTTTTAAAGAAGTAAATCTAACAGTATCACCAATTAAATAACGCCATAAACCCGAATTAGTTGTAATAACAACAGCATAGTTTTTAAACAATTCCACTTCCGATAACGGAATGACTTTTTGATTAGTGGTTCCAAAAGTATCCATCGGAATGAATTCATAAAAAATTCCATAATCCAACATTAACAATAAATCATTGGAATAATTCAAATCTTGAATGGCAAAAAATCCTTCGGAAGCATTGTAGATTTCGTAGTATTTAAAATCTTTATTCGGTATAATTTTTTGATATTGTTCTCGATAAGGTTCAAAGTTTACGCCACCATGAAAATAGACTTCCAAATTGGGCCACAATTCCATTAAATTAGTATTTCCAGTTTCGGATAAAATTCGATTGAGCAATACCAACATCCACGAAGGAACTCCAGCAAAACTGGTTACATTTTCGTTTTTGGTTTCGTTGATAATGGCTGTAAGTTTGCTTTCCCATTCGCTCATTAACGAAACTTTATTGCTTGGAGTGCTACTAAATTCAGCCCACATTGGCATGTTTTCAATTAAAATCGCGGATAAATCACCAAAGGATGTATTGTTGTTTTCATAAATTTGAGAACTGCCTCCTAGTCGTAAACTTTTACCCAAAAACATATCGGAATTCTCGTTGTTATTCAAATACATGCACAATAAATCCTTGCTGCCTTTGTAATGACAATCTTCGAGTGCACTTTCGCTTACCGGAATGAATTTGCTTTTGGCATTGGTAGTTCCGCTAGATTTGGCAAACCATTTAATAGGCTCGTTCCAAAAAACGTTTTGCTCGCCTTTGCGTGTTCGTTCGATTAAAGGTTCCAATTCTTCATAAGTTGAAACTGGAATTCTTTCAGAAAACGTTTTGTAATTTTTTATGGATTCAAAATCATATTGTCTTCCAACAACGGTTTCTTCTGCCTGACGAATTAAATTCATTAGCAATTCGTCTTGTACTTCATTAGGATATTTTAAAAACAACTCGATCTGATGAATGCGTTGTTTCAAAAACCATGATGCTATAGAATTGATTATTGGAAAAGGCATAACAAGGTACGATTTACGAAGTTTGAAATACGAAGTTTGAAATTAGAATATTAACTTTACCAAAAATAACAAATTTTGTTGAATTTGAAACTTTAATCCTGAAACTTTAAACAAATGACTTACGAAGGCGTTCTTACCAAAATGCAAACCGAATATTCTATCCCAATTCAATATTATTTGGTTTTTGAAAATAGTTTTTTGAATTTGAATCAATTGTTGGATAAGAATTTAGAGATAAATTTTGTAGGTTATCAATGTTTGAATTGCGGAAAAAAGAAGAAAATATTTCGACAAGGATTTTGTTATGATTGCTTTATGAGTAGCGCATCAGCAGGTGATTGGATTATGAAACCCGAATTGAGTACTGCACATTTAGATATTGAAGATAGAGATTTAGAGTATGAACGAAAAGTGCAATTGCAACCTCATATTGTGTATTTGGCTTTGTCAAGCGAAGTAAAAGTTGGTGTTACAAGAATAACTCAAGTTCCAACGCGATGGATTGATCAAGGAGCTGTGCAAGCGATTCCAATTGTTGAGGTTCCGAATCGTTATTTAGCAGGAATTAC
>CANCFZ010000181.1 GCA_947377425.1 Flavobacteriaceae bacterium | reverse complement strand
GGGTGTAAACGTGTATGTTTTTGTAATGGTGTTATCTAAAGCTGGCGACCAAGTTCCTAAAATAGTATTATTAGATGTAGTTGGAAGTGCAGTTAATGTTCCACCTGTACATATTGGATTCACTTGTGTGAATGTTGGAACAATTGGAGGATTCACGGTAATAGTCATTGTTTGTATCGATGCACATTGCCCAACAGTTGGATTAAAAGTGTACGTCTTTGATATAGTATTATCTAATGCAGGCGTCCAAGTTCCTGCAATTCCATTATTGGAAGTGGTTGGTAATGCTGACAATGCCTCGCCAGAGCAAATTGGTGTAACTTGTGTAAACGTTGGTGTTGTTGAATTTACAGTTATAGTCATCGTTTGAGTCGTAGCACATATTCCAGTTGTGGGTGTAAATGTGTAGATTGTAGTTGCCATATTATTTATTGCAGGCGACCAATTTCCTGTAATTCCATTATTTGAAGTTGTTGGCAAAGCCGATAAAGTAGCACCAGCACAAATTGCTGCAACTTGAGTAAATGTTGGAATTACAGCCGTATTAACAGTAATATTCATTGTATAAACAGTACCACATTGACCCGTATTTGGAGTAAAAACATAAGCTCCAGAGGCAGTATTATTTATCGTTGAAGGATTCCAAGTTCCAACAATTCCGTTGATTGATGTTGTTGGTAAAACAGGAACTGAATCACTGCTACAAAAAGGGATAATTTGTGTAAAAGTTGTAGTTATATTTGGATTTACAGTAATTGTTAATGTTGTTGTAGCTGTTATACATTGACCCGCATCAGGCGTGAAAGTGTATGTGCCAGAAATAGTATTACTTACCGTTGAAGGACTCCAAGTTCCTGTAACACCATTGGTAGAAGTAGTTGGCAAAACAGGAGCTATAGTGCCCGAACAAATTGCTGGAATAGTAGCAAATGTTGGGCTACCAGTGGTGTTTTGATTTAATTTTTGCACAAAAATATCGTATCCACCAATAGCCGATAAATTGACAATTGTAGGGCAAGGATCAAAATCGACAGTACTATTATAGGTTCCTGCGGTGTGAACATTAAAATTAGAATCTACTTTAATAACTTGCCCAAAAGTATTATTGTTAATGTTTAAAGTATTTCCAAAACCTTTTGCCCAAACAAAATTTCCGCTAGAATCTAGTTTGCTTACAAAATGAAAAGCTGCTCCACCTATCGCAGTAATATTTGCGACCGCAGCATTAGGATCGAAATCACAAGTACCACTAAAATATCCTGTTGTGTAGATATTTCCAGCCGAATCTAAATCGATTGCTCGACTAGCTGCACCAGTTCCAGAAAATGTTTTTGCCCATACATAAATTCCATTGGTGTCTAATTTCAAAATATAATTATTATTACCAAAAGCATTTCCAACAATATTTGCTACTCCAACTCCAGAATCAAAATCAACTGTTCCTTGAAATGTTCCTGTTGAAAAAACATTTCCTAATGCATCCACTTTTATTCCATATCCAAAATCATCTTTATTGGTGCTTCCAAAAGCTTTTGCCCATACATAATTCCCGTTTGTGTCATATTTGGCTACAAAAATATCATTATAAGAATTTCCTATCGCCGTTAAATTTGCGACAGAAGTACTTGGATCAAAATCGGCAACATTTCTAAAAGTCCCAGTTATGTAAACATTATTGGACGCGTCTAAAGCTAAAGAATTGGCATTGTCAGAATAATTACCTCCCATATTTTTTGCCCAAACAAAATTTCCTGAAGCATCTAATTTAGAGATAAAAACATCACTTTCTAAACCTGTTGTAGATGATAAAGGAAAAACAGCTGATCCTGGATCAAAATCGGTAGTTAGTATAGTAGTTCCTAGCATTGCACTATCTATTTCTCCTGTTGTGTAAATATTACCCGCTACATCTAATGTTATTGCACGAGGAATTTCTGAACCGTTACCTCCTATTTGTTTGGCAAAAATAAAATTACCGTTGGTATCCAATTTACTGATAAACATATCGCCACTTCCAAAACCTGTCTCAGTTAGATTAAAAACTCCAGAACCAGGATCAAAATCGACTGTACTTTTAAAGAAACCTGTTGTATAAACATTTCCAGAAGCATCAACTGTTATAGCAAAACCTTCTTCCCAACCTGGATTTTCTCCAAATTGCTTTACCCAAACAAAATTTCCATTTACATCAAATTTACATACAAAAGCATCTCTGTCACCAAGTCCAACTGCAGTTAAATTTGCAATGCCAACACCTGAATCAAAATCGACTGTCCCTTCAAAACTCCCTGTTGTATAGACATTTCCAGAGCCATCAACAGCAATTCCGTTCACGCGTTCGTTTAGCAAACCATTACAACTTTTTGCCCATTCCAACATTGGTTGTTGTGCGTTCACAAATGAAGTTGTAATGATTGTGATTAAAAGAAATAGAACAATTTTAATTTTCATTATTTTTTTATAATTTGAATTTGTTTTTAATATAATTCGAATGATTCCCATTCTAAAAACATTTTATACATTCTCCTTTTTCAAATTGATGTGCACAGTTTTTATAATTATACAAACGATGTGCACATTTAGGACATAAGTTTTTCATTTCAGAAGTTGCAGTATAGAATTCGCTTTTGCATTCGTAACAAATTTCTTTATCCATTTTAATATTTATCATAATCTATTCCACATTTTTCTTAATGAATTTTAAAAGTTTGAACGCTTTTCCAGTCCATTTATAATAGTAAATTCCGTGATGTGTTGCGGTTTCTGGCTTGAATCCACCACCAGCATAACCATAAATTATTAGCAGATTACTATTTTTTTTATATTCTAGCATATTATGGTTGCCCAATGTTAATCCACCTGCATAAACTCCTTGCAATTCTACTGGAAAAAATACATTTCCTGTGTGAACCTCAATAATGGCTCCTTGTGTGCAACCACTTCCACAACCCCAAGAGGTTAAAATGTATTTTCCTCCAAAATTTATATCCGAATTTGTTAAAGCTTTTTTAAGATTAGTTTTGAAAATTTTGGCTTCGGCATGACTTTTTAAGTTAACTTTCTTGGCAGTTTTCTTTTCAACTTTTGTTGAATATTGGCTATAGGTTGGCGTTTTTTGAGCATTACAAATTGTACAATATACTATGAACAACAATGCAATTAATTTTGCCTTATTTGACATTTTGATGGGTAATCTGAATTTTAAACGCAAACGGATTGTACATAAAAGTTCCTTCAATACTGGCACAACAATCTGGATCTTCTAGTGTCCAAAGTTTATAGGTTCCAGAAATATCTTTATTAAAATCAGTTATCGAAAAAACGGCTCGTTCCACATCGGTATTGGTTTGAGCATAAAATTCGTTTTCAATTTTAGAGGCTATTTTTTCACGAAGATTATCGTTGGATAAAAATTCATTTTCATTAGAATAAATCAATTTCAAATAATCAGAAGCTTCATTAATTCCTATGGAGCAACTGCAACAATCTCCTGCCGGAAAATAAAGCAAGACATCATTAATTTTATCATTATTGGCATCAAAATATTTTGATTTTATGGACTCTTTTGGAAGCCCATAATATCGCTCTGGATTTTCTGCTGACCATTTATCAACATTGTCTTGGCATGGCTTTCCGACTTCACCATTAAGAAGTAATTGCTGCTTCCAACTTTCGATTTGAGATTTCAATAATTCCTCTGAATTTGGCTTTGTAACAGTCTCTTTTTGTTGACAAGAAACCATTAAAATTAGGCACAAAAAAACAATACTATTTTTCATTTCTATTAGTTTAAAATTTTAATGAAAAGTACTTGTTATCGATTTGCGATACTATACGATGAAATGCGTATTTTTGATTAAATCAATTTATTACTTTTAGCCTTTTGAATGGCTTCCAATTTATTATGCACCTGAAGTTTGGTGTAAATATTTTCTACGTGTTTACGGATAGTTCCTGCTGATAAAAACAGGTTTTCGGCAATAGCATTGTATTTTAAACCTTTGCTTAATTGTTCTAAAACTTCTGTTTCGCGTGAAGTCAAATTGTATTCTTCTTTATTTACATTTTCAAATATAATTGGTTCTCTTAGTAATTTCAAGGTTTTTAATGCAATAGAAGGTGTCATTGCAGCTCCGCCGTTAAGAGTTTCTTGAATTCCATTATACAATTCTTCAGGATTGACTTCTTTGAGAAAATACCCATCAGCTCCAGCTTTGATAGAGTTAAAAATATTTTCATCATTATCAAAAACGGTTAACATGATAATTTTGATTTGTGGATATTGACTTTTTACTAATTCGGTAGCTTCAATACCATTCATTTTTGGCATTTCAATATCCATTAAAATCAAATTTAGGTTATGATTTTTTTCCAATTTCTGCAATAAATCCTCACCATTCATGGCTTTAAACTTAATATCAATATCATCAAAAAAACACAATTTGTCTTGAACTGCTTTTAGCAGAAAAGTATTGTCATCCACAATGGCTACTTTTATCATCTTATTGATTTTTGGTTAATATAATTACTATTGACGTTCCTTTATTTGGTTCTGATTGTATTTCACATGTTCCATTTACTTCTTCAATACGTTTTTTCATATTGTAAAATCCGTTGCCAAAATCAACCGTTTCTTTATCAAATCCTTTTCCATTGTCTTTAATGGTGATCATAATTTGACTATCAACTTTTTTTACCTCAACATCAATATCTTTTGCTTCGGAATATTTGATAGCATTATTAATTGCTTCCTGAATGGTGCGATACAAATTGATTCCAACTACCGACGAAAACTTAAGCGTTTTCATTTGATCATCAATCTTGAATTTGAAATTGATATC
>CANCFZ010000180.1 GCA_947377425.1 Flavobacteriaceae bacterium | reverse complement strand
ACATCAAATCCTAATTGATTCAAATAAATAGAATGGCGACCTTTTCCACAAGCTAAATCAAGTACTTTTGCTTTTTCGGGTAAATTCAAATAATGCGTTAGATTATCCATGAAAATTTGTGCTTCACGATAATTTCTATCTTTATATAGTATGTGGTAATATGGCGTATCAAACCATGATGCAAACCAATTAGTAGTTTCGAGTTTCGAGTTTCGAGTTTCGGGTTTATCTATTTCTGACATTATTCTCTTCAAATGAATTCCTAACGTGCAAATTTAGTGTATTTTTGCCGAAGAAAATATAAACAATGAGTTTGACTTTTGTGACTTTATAATTTAATCACAAAAGAAACATCAGAAAAGCAGAAGGAGAAAAACTTTTGTGACTTTTGTGATAAAAAAATAAGAATGGAAAATTTTAAAATGGTAGCCAAGACTTTTTTTGGCTTTGAAGAAATATTAGCACAAGAATTGAAGGTTTTAGGAGCACAAGACGTTGAAATTGGTACTCGAATGGTCAGTTTTAAAGGCGATAAAGGATTTATGTATAAAGCCAATCTGTCGTTGCGAACTGCCTTGAAAATCTTAAAACCAATCTATTATTTCAGAGCAAAAACGGATGCTTTGTTGTATAAAGGAATTCAAGGGATTGATTGGAGTAAGTATTTGAATGCTAATCAAACTTTTGTAATTGATACTACAATTCACTCTGATTTTTTCAAACATTCGCAATTTGTGTCGCAAAAAGCAAAAGATGCCATTGTAGATCAATTTCGTGAAAAAACTGGTGTTCGACCAAGTGTTGATAAGGATTTTCCAGATTTAAGAATTAATATTCATATTGATAAAGATCAATTTTCGGTAGCTTTGGATACTTCTGGAGCGTCATTACACCATCGTGGTTATAGAACTGCGACCAATATTGCTCCAATTAATGAAGTACTTGCAGCTGGAATGTTATTGCTTGCAGGTTGGGAAGGGAAATCTGATTTTTTAGATCCAATGTGTGGTTCGGGAACTATTTTGGCAGAAGCTGCTATGATTGCATGTAATATCCCGGCAAATATCAACCGAAAAGAGTTTGCATTTGAAAAATGGAACGATTGGGACAACGATTTATTTGATCAAATTATTGATGCTTTACTAAAAAGAACTCGCGAATTTAGATATACAATTACAGGATACGATAAAGCGCCAAGTGCTGTTGAAAAAGCCAAAGCCAATGTCAAAAATGCTAATTTGGATGAATACATAACTATTTCGCAGCAGAACTTCTTCGATACTAAAAAAGAGATTTCTGGTCCGTTGCAAATGGTTTTCAATCCGCCTTATGGTGAACGATTGGATATTGATTTGGAACGTTTTTATAGAGAAATGGGCGATACCATGAAACAAAATTATCCTGGAACTCATGCTTGGTTTATCACTGCAAATCTAGAAGCTTTGAAATTTGTTGGATTAAAACCTTCACGTAAAATCAAACTTTTCAATGGAAGTTTAGAAGCTCGTTTGGTTAAGTACGAAATGTACGAGGGTAGTAAACGAACAAAGTTTCAAGTTTCGGAAGATAGTTAACAATTGTAAGTTATGAGCAAACACGCATAGTTTGTCATTCCGAAAGAATCTCATCCTAAAATCAGTTTTTAGAAATCCAATTTTACAAAATACATTAATACTTTATACAATAAAAAAAATGTCTAAAAGAACAAAATCATTCGTTTATAACCTTTTAAGTTTTGCAGCTTTCTTTTTACCATTGCAGGTAGTACTAACTTACACTGGTATAAAAGGAATTTGGATTTTAGTCGTAGCATTTGTAATTGCTACCATTTTAGCGCCAAAATTTCAAGCTATTAGAACCAAAGACGGAGAAAAATTGTTTATGAAAATTATTTTTGTTAAAGGTGTAAAAGAAATTGAATGATTTTTTTGGTTTAAAAACACTTTGCCTTAACAAATTTTCTTTCAGATTTTAAAAAATAGTAGATTATTTCTTTTTTGCAGTTTCTTTTTCTTTAAGTTTTACGGTTGTTTTAAATATCGGAACAAAATACGAAATTGTGTAGTTAAATCCAGCGCCTACTTTTCCTCCGTAAGTTCTGTTGAAGCCTGGAATGTATAGATTGTCAAAGTTTTCGGGAACTTTACTTGAGATTAAGTTGTTCATTCGGAAGCTAAATCCTATATAAAGATTATTGATTACTTCTGCTTTTATTCCTGCAACTACTTCAACCCATTGTGCCGATAATCCATCAAACTTTTGTCCAGACTCAATAGCCGGATTTGGAAAATAATTATGTGAATAATAAATGGAGTAGGTGTTTAGCGTTTGGCTGAATGTACTGATTCCGTAACGCAATCCTACATAAAGCATGTTGTGCATTCCCAACCAATTTTCATAGGTATTGTAGTCAAAACCTGCTTTTATATAAGTTCCTTTAGTGGTAAAGTTTAGTTTGTCGTCATCAACGGTTTTATTTTCGTTTCCTAGTTCGGTGGCTAAATAATGTTTTCTTGTTAGTTTAAAATCGCCTACAAGTTCTAATCCTTTATAGTTTTTTTCGGTAAAAGACCGCGATAATTTGAATAAATCAATACCAACTCTCAATCCGTAACGTTCTGTTTTGGGTTTGATGCTGTCTTTTTTTATCGGTGCTTTATCAGCCGTTTTCGTTTCTTGTGCTTGCCCTGTAAGTGATACCAAGACAAACAATAGATTAAAAGTATATTTGAATATGGACATCGGTTTCAGTTTCAAGATTAGGTTTTAGAATGATGATGTTTTTAATCCAATTGTCGCTATCTGGTGATAAGATATTGGTGTTGGTATTAGTCAAATTGAAAAGCATTTTGTAGCCGCAAGCGCGTGAAACAAAAACTTTATTTTTGTCATAACTGAAGGTCACAACGTCAGTGTTTTCACTTCCTGTAACTCCAGAATTTAGAGTTAATGAATAAGTTGTAAACGTATCACTTTCTCCTGTTTTTAACGGAAGATATATTTTCTTGTCGTTCGATAAATATCTGTCGTTATTGTTTGTTGCCAATGTTGGATAAAAAACAATACCAACGCCATCCATTCCATCTGCTACGGCTTTCATTTTTGTTAATGCTTTTGTTGTTGGAGTGATGGTTGTGTTATCGTATAATTCAATTACCAATCGAGGAGTGGTCGAAGTGTTTGCATCACAAATATCATCTTTCTCACAACCTAAAAGTGAAAACACAAATAATAATAAAAATATCTTTTTCATAAAAACCAAATATCAATTTCAACTTCAAAAATCACTTCAAAAATCAATCACAATTTAAAAAAAAATATAAGCCAGCAAGTATCTAAATAAAATGAATACTGAGAACTGAACACTATTTTCTAAGTTCCAAAAGTACAACATTTTCAACATGATACGTTTGCGGAAACATATCTACAGGTCGCACTCGTGTCACTTTATACATTTCATCCATCAAAGCCAAATCTCGCGCTTGTGTAGCCGAGTTACAACTTACATAAACAATTTTTGGAGCACCAGCTTTCAATAACATTTCCACAACATCTTTGTGCATTCCGTCTCTTGGTGGGTCGGTGATGATAACGTCAGGTTTACCATGTTTTGCAATAAAATCGTCGTTAAAAACATTTTTCATATCACCAACATAAAACTCACAATTGGTAATTTCATTGCGTTTGGCATTTTCTTTAGCATCGGCAATCGCTTCTGGAACGGCTTCAACACCAATTACTTTTTTTGCTTTTTTAGAAACAAATTGCGCAATAGTTCCAGTTCCGGTATATAAATCATAAACTACTTCGTTTCCTGTTAATCCTGCAAAATCACGAGTAATTTTGTACAATTCGTAGGCTTGGTCGGAATTGGTTTGGTAAAATGATTTGGCGTTGATTGAAAATTTCAAACCTTCCATTTCTTCCAAAATATAATCTCTACCTTTATATAGTTTAATGTCTTGGTCATAAAGTGTGTCGTTGGCTTTGCTATTAATTACGTATTGTAACGACGTGATTTGTGGAAATTTTTCATAAATAAAATCCATCAACAACTCACGATTGGCTTTGTCGTTTTCAAAAAACTGAATCAAAACCATAATTTCATCAGTCGAAGCTGTTCTTATCATTAATGTTCGCAACAAACCTTCATGATTTCTTGCATTGAAGAATGTCATGTTGTTGGCAACTGCAAATTCTTTAATCGAATTACGAATATCATTGGATGGGTCTTCTTGTAAATGGCATTTTTCAATATCCAGAATCTTGTCCCACATTCTAGGAATATGAAAACCAAGAGCAGGATTTTTACTTAACGATTGATCTTCACTTTGAATTTCGGTTTCGTTTAACCAACGTGTGTCGGAAAAACCAAACTCCATTTTGTTTCGGTAAAAGAACTGTTTTTCAGAACCTAATATTGGTTCAAACTCAGGTAAATCAATTTTACCTATTCGTTTGAGGTTGTTAAAGACTTCATTATTTTTGTAAAAAAGTTGTTGTTCATACTTCATGTTTTGCCATTTGCAACCACCACAAGAACCAAAATGTTGGCATACTGGTTCAATTCTATTTTCAGAAAACGAGTGAAATTTAATGGCTTTACCTTCAAAATACGACTTGCGTTTCTTTAAAGTTTGCACATCAACCACATCGCCAGGCACAACGTTTGGTATAAATATTACTTGTCCTTCTGGCGCTTTAGCAACCGAAACACCTTTGGCACCTGCATCAAGCACGGTAACATTTTCAAAAATAACTTTGTCTGTTTTCTTTTTTCCCATGAGGCAAAAATAAACTATTGAAATGTTTTTTGGATTGGGTTTGTGAAAAATTTTGCAAA
>CANCFZ010000179.1 GCA_947377425.1 Flavobacteriaceae bacterium | reverse complement strand
ATAATTCCCTTACTCAGCTAGGCAAATGTCTCCAACTTCCCATTTTTTTTATTAAAAAAACACGCCAAATAATTTTCCATTCCAATCACGCCATTTCTACAAAAATCACTATTTTTGCGCCTCAAACATACAAACTAAAATAAGTAATGAAAAATACAGCTTTATCACACATTCACGAAGGATTAGGAGCAAAAATGGTTCCGTTTGCAGGGTATAATATGCCTGTTTCTTATGAAGGTGTCAATGCAGAACACGAAACCGTTAGAAACGCCGTTGGTGTTTTTGACGTATCGCACATGGGTGAATTTCTAATTTCGGGTGAAAATGCTTTGGCTTTAATTCAAAAAGTTACCTCTAATGATGCTGCAACTCTAGAAATTGGTAAAGCTCAATACTCTTGTTTACCAAATAAGGATGGCGGAATTGTAGATGATTTAATCGTTTACAAAATCAAAGACGAGCAATATTTGTTAGTGGTAAACGCTTCTAACATCGATAAAGATTGGAATTGGATTTCGTCACATAATTCTGTTGGTGCTGAAATGAAAAATCTTTCTGAGGATTATTCGTTGCTTGCCATTCAAGGTCCAAAAGCGGTTGAAGCGATGCAAAGTTTGACTTCTGTTGATTTATCTGCAATCAAATATTATCATTTTGAAGTAGCTGATTTTGCTGGAATTGAGCACGTAATCATTTCGGCAACAGGTTACACTGGTTCGGGTGGATTTGAAATTTATTGCAAAAATTCAGAAGTAGAACAAGTTTGGAACAAAGTTTTTGAAGCTGGTGCAGCATTCGGAATCAAGCCAATTGGTTTGGCAGCAAGAGATACGTTACGACTAGAAATGGGTTTCTGTTTGTACGGAAACGACATCAACGATACCACTTCTCCACTAGAAGCTGGTTTGGGTTGGATTACAAAATTTACCAAAGAATTCACCAATTCTGAAAACTTAAAAGCTCAAAAAGAAGCTGGAGTTTCTAGAAAATTAGTTGGATTTGAATTAATTGATAGAGGAATTCCAAGACACGATTACGAAATTGTAGACGCTAACGGAAACAACATCGGAATTGTAACTTCTGGAACGCAAGCACCAAGTTTAGGAAAAGCTATCGGAATGGGATATGTAAAAACTGAATTCGCAGCTGCTGATACTGAAATCTATATTTTGATTAGAGATAAGAAAATTGCTGCTAAAGTGGTTAAAATGCCGTTTTATAAAAAGTAAGCAAAAAATCAACTTCAAAGGTCAATCGCAATAGCAATTTTAAAAAGAAAAATTGAAGTTGAAATTGATTTTTGAAGTTGAGATTGAAATTGAATTTTGAAATTTATATTGAAAAAAGTACTTTTGCAATCTGTAAATAAGAAATAAATAATTTTTAAATGTTGAATATTCAATTTTGAATGTTGAATATTGAAATACATAAATAGAAATGGGAAGAGCGTTCGAATTTAGAAAAGGAAGAAAAATGAAACGTTGGTCAGCAATGGCTAAAGCGTTTACTCGTATCGGAAAAGACATTGTAATGGCAGTTAAAGAAGGCGGTCCGAATCCGGAAGCCAACTCAAGATTGCGTGCTGTAATTCAGAATTCTAAGGCAGTAAATATGCCAAAAGAAAACGTTGAAAGAGCTATCAAAAAAGCAACCGATAAAGACACCGCCAACTACAAAGAGCAATTGTTTGAAGGCTACGCGCCTCACGGAATTGCAATTTTGATTGAAACTGCAACCGATAATAATAACAGAACTGTTGCCAATGTAAGAAGTTATTTTAATAAATGTAACGGAACTTTAGGTACACAAGGTTCGGTAGAATTTATGTTTGATCACACTTGCAATTTCAGAATTCCAAATAACAATCAAGATATTGAAGAAATGGAACTTGAATTTATTGATTTTGGTGCAGAAGAAATTTTTGCTGACGAAGACGGAATTCTAATCTACGCGCCTTTCGAGAGTTTTGGAGCTATTCAAAAAGAATTAGAAGCTAGAGGAATTGAAATCTTATCGTCTGGATTTGAGAGAATTCCACAAGTGACTAAAAAATTAACTGCTGCTGAAATTGCCGACGTAGAAAAACTTATCGAAAAAATCGAAGAAGACGATGACGTGATGAATGTTTATCATACTATGGACGAATCGGAATAGCTTACACACAGTTTGTCATTCCGTAGGAATCTCACTTATACTATAAAAGACTTCAAGGAAACTTGGAGTTTTTTTTTATGTTTTTTTTATGATAATCAAACAATTAAAAGATACTTTAAAAATATTTCCGCATTTATTTGTAACCTTTTAACAAGTATATCGTATAATTAGAGATTTTAAAATGTAATCCTATTCTAAAATGACACAAAGGTGTTGTAACTTCAAAATTTAATTAATAATAAAAACTTAAAGAACTTACACTATTTTTTATATCCTTAATTTTTAAAATCAAACACATTCATAAACTTTAATAATTATAGTATGACATCAATTTTTGATTACTGGTGGGTATTTTTAATCGTTTTATCCATTGTTCTTTACAAATTTGTTTTAAGAGTTTTCTTCGGAATGGTAATCGTTCCCGAAGACAAAATTGGTTTAGTAACCAAAAAATTCGTGCTTTTCGGTGCTGACAAATCGTTACCCGACGGACGAATTATTGCCACAAAAGGCGAAGCTGGTTATCAAGCACAAACCTTAGCTCCTGGATTGTATTGGGCAAAATGGATATGGCAATATTCTGTAGATATGACTGCTTTTACAATCATTCCAGAAGGAAAAATTGGATTGATTTTAAGTAAAGATGGTAAAGAAATTCCAACAGGTAGAATTTTAGCAAGAAAAGTAGACAGCGATAATTTTCAAGATGCAACTGCTTTTTTAAACAATGGTGGACAAAAAGGACGTCAAACGGCTTTTATAACAACCGGTTCCTATCGTATCAATCCGTTTTTATTCGAAATTGTAATGGCGGATCAAGTAAAGATATTCGAAAACATGGTTGGAATTGTTACCGCATTAGATGGTGAGCCAATTCCGCAAGGTCAAATCGCAGGTAAAAATGTGGATGGACACAATAATTTTCAAGATTTTGATAAGTTTTTAGAAGCTGGAGGAAACCGTGGATTGCAACCTCAAGTGATGCTGGCCGGTTCATATTACATTAATTCTTGGGCTACCCAAATCGAACAAACTCCAATGACCGATGTGCCAATTGGGTATGTTGGAGTAGTTATTTCATATATAGGTGAAGACGGACAAGACGTTACGGGTGAACACTTTAAACACGGTAATATAGTTTCTAAAGGACAACGTGGTGTTTGGATGGAACCACTAGGGCCAGGAAAATATGCCTTAAATAAATACACTACCAAATTAGAACCAGTTCCAACAACAAATTTAGTTTTGAATTGGGCTGATGCACGTAGCGAATCACATAATTTAGACCACAATTTATCTACAATTACGGTTCGTTCTCGTGATGGTTTCCCATTCAATTTGGACGTTTCTCAAATCATTCACGTGCCTGCTAATGAAGCGCCAAAAGTAATTGCGCGTTTTGGTAGTATGACCAACTTAGTTTCTCAAGTGTTAGAGCCAACAATTGGTAACTACTTTAGAAACTCGGCTCAAGAAAGCGATGTAATTTCGTTCTTGAGTACTCGTAAAGAACGTCAAGAATCTGCTAGAAATCATATTAAAGTAGTTCTTGATGAATATAATGTGAATGCAGTGGATACTTTAATTGGAGATATTGTTCCACCAGATTCATTGATGAAAACATTGACCGATAGAAAAATTGCAGAAGAAGAGCAAAAGACCTATCAAACCCAAAAAATGGCGCAAGAACAACGTCAAGGTATGGAGAAAGAAACTGCGATTGCTGATATGCAAAAAGAAATCGTTCGTGCTTCTCAAAGTGTTGAAATTGCACAACGTACTGCCGATGCTACCGTTAAAAAAGCAGAAGGTGATGCAACAAGTTTGAAATTAAACGTAAATGCTGAAGCTGAAGCAACAAAAATGAGAGCTAATGCTGAAGCAGAAGCTACCAAAGCGAGAGCTGGAGCACAAGCCGAAGCAACAAAATTAAACGCAAGTGCCGAAGCTGAAAAAATCTCTAAAACTGGTTTGGCAGAAGCCGAAAAAATTATGGCAATTGGTAAATCTACTGCCGAAGCTTATGAATTGCAAGTATCCGCAATGGGTGGCGATAACTTTACAAAATACAAAATCACCGAAGAAATTGGTAAAGGAAATATTAAAGTAATTCCAGATATATTGATTACTGGAAGCAACGGTTCCGAAGGTGGAATTAGTGGTTTATTAGGTATGAAATTAATGGAAATGATGGATACTAAAAATAATAAAGACGAAACCAAAAAGAAATAAATAGTTTCTGAATAGATTAAAATCCGTTTTGTGAAAGCAAAGCGGATTTTTTTATTTAGCTAATTTAGTACTCATAAAATGATGGATTGATTGATTAACTTTTTTTATTGTTTTTTTTCACAATCCATGCTTTATCCATGCTTTATCTATGGAGTATCGAGAACTGCAGGAAAGATGATTTTTGCTTCCCAGTTCTCGATACATTTTTTATAAAATAGCTTCATCGCTATTTCATAAAAAATACTCGAAGTGACGACCTGCTAATGATGATGTATGTGTAAACCAAGAACCCTAAATATATATAGCTGTAAACCACTATACGAACTATTTTACTCTATCGTCACTTCGAGTGATTTTTTGTTTTAAAAACGCTATTTTTTGAAACAGAAAATTGTATCGAGAACTACTAGAAAAATAACTCTATTTAAACTTCTTCTTAGCTAAATTGGGTAAAGCATCATAATCTCCATTTATCAG
>CANCFZ010000178.1 GCA_947377425.1 Flavobacteriaceae bacterium | reverse complement strand
ACCTCATTGCCGTTATAGTTTAGGTTTAACTCGCTTTTTGCTGGGTTTGGGCTTATGGTAAAGCTGTTATTTTCTTTACTAAACCCATCATTGGCAAGCGCACAACCTGTTATGGTTATAGCCGCAGGTGTGGTGGTGCTTGTTGTAGTACCATTGCCTAGTTGACCAAAATTATTGATACCCCAAGTATATATTGCTCCAGTAGTTTTAAGTGCTACAACATGTTGAAGTCCCGGAGCCACAATTGACCAATTGGTATCGGTGCCAATTTGAACAGGATGTGCTTGGTTAATACTTGTACCATCGCCCAATTGTCCTACATCATTTTTACCCCAAGCCCATAGTGTACCATTGTTTTTAATACCAAAGGAAAAATCTGTACCAGTGCCAATTACTTTCCAATCAACATCCGTTCCTACTTGTTGTGGATGGTCTCTGAAATAAGATAAGGGCAGGTTATCACCACATTGTCCATAATCTCCGCCACCCCAAGCCCATAGCGTGCCATTATTTTTAATCGCTAAGATATGATTAGAGCCTATACTAATAGTTTTCCAGTCAGTATCCGTATTGAGTTGGGTTGGCACAGGTATTGTTTGTACGGTTGAATCACCCAACATGCCCGACAGATTTAACCCCCATCCCCAAAGAGTGCCATTATTTTTTAAAGCAAAACCTTGTCTTGCAGCACAAGTGGCAATCATTTTCCAATCGGTAGCCGTACCCAGTTGTACAGGACTATATCGTGTTGTTAGCGTACCATCTCCCACTTGGTAATAATCATTTTGTCCCCATCCCCATAAAGTACCATCTAATTTTAATCCAGTGGTAAAAAAATCTGCTGGTGCAATTTGTTTCCAATTGGTTGCGGTTCCTATTTGAGTTAGGTTTTCTACAATATTGGCGTTTCCTGTGCCTAATTGGCCAAAATCATTTCCACCAGTTCCCCATAAAGTGCCATTATTTTTGATAGCAAGAGTACAAGTTTCACCTGCAGTGGCTAACTTCCAATCGTTTGTACTTCCTATTTGAATAGGATTAGTTTCATTAAAATCTGTAGTATTACTAAGCTGTCCCCAATCACCCCAACCCCAACCCCATAGGGTACCATCTGTTTTTACTCCTATATTATGATTGTACTTGTTGGTTAATGTTACAAAACATTGGGAGTAGCCATTATTTATTAACAATAGTGTAATAACAATAAAAAAATTGGTTTGTATTGTAAATATCTTTTTCATAAAGAATGAATTTAGTGTTTTGTAAAAATAAGAATAAGAGGCTAATTAATTAGCCTCTTATTAAAATAATTCTTACTCAATGATTAATTTTTGTTGTGATAGTATGTTGTTACAATTGTTTGTTTTAGCAAGTTATTTTCTCGTCCCAGACCTCTCCAATAGAGAAGGTGCCGTTGCGGATAAGTAATGCTTTTATTGCATTACAATATATAAATACATCAAGCGCTCTGTTTCTTTGCTTCATCTTTAAAATCAATACTTCTCCAATTAATTTGAATCCAAGTGGCGATGTCTTCTTGTTTGATTATGGTGATGGGTAGTTTTTCTTTAATGATGCGTTCCATTTTGATACAGCTTTCTATTTTGGAAAAATCCCATAATGATATCATTTTGTTGATAATATACAGCACTTCATTGCCTTCGTTGCGGTTGAACTTGGTGGTGTCTAATTTGCCTGATGTTTTTGTACTGGTTGGTGCATAATCCGTCCAGGTGTAGTGGGTGAACATTAAATTGTGTTTGTTGAAAATGATCATTTGATTGTTGGATTTTTATATTTCTCTATTCTCTATATTCTATTCTCTATTCTCTTCTCTTTTACTTAAAAACTATTTTTTAAAAAAGGAAGAAATTGTTAAACCTATCATTAATCCGATGCAGGCAGAGACTAATGCCGTGGTAAATAGTTCAAAATTGAGTACTTCAAAACCAGTTAATTGAATGGTTAAAACACCTATAATAATTAGGCTTATAGTAATAGAAAAGCCAATTAATATTCGACAAAATGCGCTGTTGCTTTCTGCTGCTTCCATAAGGGTTTCTATTTTTTTGTCTATTGATTTCATACTATTGCTTTTATACTTGTTTTTTTTAAAAATCCTAGAAGGCATCTTCTCACGTCTTGGCATTCAGTTTAAAGATGCTCTGCCTAGGAACCCAACTAAACTTAATTTATGATAAAGTTTACTTTTACTATTTTTGATGTTTTTATTTGGTTTTTCCTAAAAGCACCTTTTCGTTTATGATGGTTACGACAAGATGCTCTAGGAACCCAATTTTTATTTTAATTCGTTAATTCGTGATGTTAGTTCTTCTTCATTTCGGTTGAAAAGCATCGCTAATTCGGCAATGGTTTTTCCTTTTCTATAAAGTAATACTAGAGCGCTATCTTCTTCTTTTGTCCAATTGGTGCTTATGTTTGTGTAATTTATTCTGGGTTTATTAAAGGAATAGCTTTTATTTTCGGTTGATTTGTTTACTGTTTTTAGTTTTTGATTGACTTCATTTAATGAGCTAATGAGGTCGTCAATATGTTCTTCTAAAACCATTATTTTGTTTTTTTCAAAACCACACGCTGTTTTTTTGCTTTCAGTAATCATTAGATATAGCACATCATTGACTGTTTTTTTAACATCAATAAAATAAGTGCTTTTGCCTTTATTCAAATGCTCGGTGATGATGTGGTTTTGCATGATTTTGGTATTAATTAGTTACATTTTTTGTGTTTTGGTTCTTTGTTGCTATATAGTCATGAGGCTTCGCAGCGTTTGGTTGATAAATAATTATAATGCCCTCTATAATTTATAATGGTTGTATTTTAATAGATGGTAACACCAAATACATGAATAATCCAATTAATATAAAGAAGAAGATTATTGTTACTATTGCAAAAAATAGTAGTACTGTTTCTTTTGTTTTTTTTAATTTTGGCATAGCTGTTTTGGCGGTTTGGTTGACATGGATTGTACATTTAATAGGTTTTAAGGTTTAGCATTAAAAATTACTGGTTCCATACTAAAAAAAGCAATGATGGTTACCATTATGGCTATTCCAAATAACCATTCGGTTAGTATTAAAAACCGTTCGGCTCTTTTTAACAGTTTTATCATTCCTTCTTTTTCGTCTTGGCTATCTTTTCTTAAATAGGCTATTAGATAACTTAAGCAATCGGTTGCAAAAAAGCGATGGGCTAAGGCGCTACCAATAGTTAAAGCAAATAGTATTATTGCTATATAAAACCAATTATAGCTATTGGGTATTGGACCATTTTTTATTATTGAAATAAAAAACGTGCCTAAACCTGTAATTGCTACTATTGACAATCGTAACAGCTCTGCCGAAAAATCAATATATCTTTTTGATATTTCAAAATCGGCTGAGTACTCTTCTTGATTTAATTTATTCCACATGTTGTTTTTGTTTTTATCTAACTGGAGCTACCATTTTGCTCAACCATTTGTTATTAATATTTTTCCAATTTACCGAGCCTTTTAAAAGCCAACTGTTGCCAAAAAACAATAGTGCTGTGGTTTCAAAAACAAATGTTGAGTAGGTTGTATAAGTGTTAGCTTCATAACATTGTTCATAGATAAACCCAGATGCTATTAAAGCTATACTAATAACGATACCCCAACCACAAAAGGAATAGATCTTGTTTCGAAGTAGTTTTTTGGGGTCGAAATTTTTTGGTGTAACACCTTCATCCGATTTTTGAAATATCTTAAAACAAAATACAGCAAAGCACACAAATAGGAATAAAGCACTACCAAAATGGATGTATCTAAACCATCCTTGCCAATAGGTTGTGTCTATGTATTCGGTACCCATAAACCCACAGTAGCTTGTTGGAAACGTTGCTACACCAAGAGCAAATATCCCGGCGAAGGTGGACACGCTATTGGCTAATGGATTTGTTTTTTCTCTATAGGAAATTAAAACTAAGCCCAAAACAATCAATACGGCTACAAAAGCAATGTGCATATAGCTGTAATAATAGTGGCTAATAGACGATTGAAACCAATATTCATTGCCCAATAACCGATTGCCTACTATTAATGCAAACGGCAAAGCAATTCCGAGTATGCCTATTAGTTGTCTTAATATCAAATAGGAAATGATGTAGTCGTCTTGTGTTTGTCTTGTGTTGTTTTGATTTTCCATGGTTGTTGGTTTTTAAATGGTTTTGTTGCTACTAAGTTGGGAGACTTCGCAGAGAAGAGGTTATTGGGGCTATCATGATAAATATACATATAACATAAAAAAAAGCAATCCAAGAAAAGTAGAACTAATACTAGTGTTATAATTATTAAATTTTATTGTTGCAATTTTTGAATTTATATAAATTTGAGAATTTAAATCAGACAAAAAGTCTGTTTTATTTTCACTATTTATTAAATTTTCAAAGTCTTCATAATTATTTTGTGATATAGTTTGAAAAAATAAATTAGAATTAGTCATTAAATTATTTTGAGTAAATACATTTGGATTTATTCTCGCTTTTAAAGTGTTGTAGATAAAATAAAAGAATCTAATAGTAAAAAAAATAAAAAGTAATAAGCAAACAAGACTTACAAACTTAATTATTGATTCACCATCAATACATTTTTTATTAATTGATAGCGATAAAGTCTTTTTAATTTTGTCTATTAAACTTGACGATGCTATAAAACTTAAAAGCACTCCATAAAAAGCGAGTAAAAAGGAGCTTTTAGAATCACAATTATTTATCCAAAGACAGACAATATCATATCTTTTAATACTATTGGTAATTTTATTTTTTAATTTCATAATCTTAACAAGGAGATTTAATTTGTTGTTCATTCAACCAATCATTCATATCGATTCTTATCATATCCGCAACATAATAATTTTCATTTTTTCTAAAAAAACTTTGA
>CANCFZ010000177.1 GCA_947377425.1 Flavobacteriaceae bacterium | reverse complement strand
CTGCAAAATCAGAAATCATTCTTACAGGTCCTATTGTTAGGGTTAATAGACCTAATGGGAATACTAAACTTAATCCAGTAAACAGAAAAAGTATGGTATTCTTAATGTCAATTTTTATAGTTTTTTTTTTCATATTTATTTTAAATAAGTTATCAGAAAACACCAAATAATTTGATGTTTAAATCATAGAATTAAAATAGATTATGCAGCAAAGAAAGTTCTCACTTTAGATGTTAACTCAATTGGATTGAAAGGTTTGGCTAAAACATCATTTGCACCAAGTTTTAATGCTTCAGAAACAGTTGAATCTTCTTTTCCAAGTGATGAAATAACTATTATTGGTGTTTTAGGATTGTTAGTTTTTGCATACATAATAATCTCCAAACCTGATTTGTAAGGTAGCATTACATCGGTAATAACTAAATCAGGTTGAAATGATTTAATCTTTTCCAATGCTATCAGTCCATCAGCAGCAAATTCGATATTGTAACCTTCCTTTCTTAGAATAAATTCTATTATTCCTTTGATGATTTTGTCGTCTTCAATTATTAGTACTTTTTTCATAATAGAGTTATTTATTGGTTAAAACTGATATTGTAATTGTATTGATGTATTCAATTCGTTTTGATAACTATTGCTATTGTATTCTTGTCTGTTGAATCCTATTTGGGTACCAAGTAGTAATTTCTTAAGGAAGACTTTATTATAACCAGCTCCAATTCTAAACGAGTTCAGTGAAATTCTTTGGTCAAATTGTGATATCGTTTCTCTTTCATCAGGCGATGTTCCAAATCCTGCGTTCAATGAGAAATAATCATATTTTGAATTAAAATAATATCTATATGTTGCAGATAGCGATGGGTAAGGTTTTTTTTGACCTAATTGCATGTAGGATCTCAAATTTAACCATCCGGCTCCAATATATTTTCCAAAACCTATGACCGCTGAATAATTTTCAGTAGTAATGGTTTTGTTATATCTAATACCAATTTCATTTTCCCATCTTTTTCCTAAACTGGAATAAAAGGAATAATTCAAACGTAGTTTTGGAAACACATTGTCATTTCCAAGTCCAATATTGACAAATGAATAGGTTTTTTTTGTCATCTTAACATAAGATTCCAGCTCATATAATGTTCCTGAACTTATCATTTGCCCAAAGGATTCTCTGTTAGTATAGTTTACTCTTCCAATTAAAGTAATCAGTTTACGCTGCCTCACATATTGAATACTAGTTAAATTCCAAGGACCAACACCAGGTCTATCGAAAGTAGTTAAGTTATAATTTATTCCAATTCTATCAGAATTTGATTTTAACTTTAAATCAAATATTTGGTCTTTAATGTTTTTGTCAGTTGGATATTTTTTAGCTAATACATTCAAATAGTCCAATGTTTTTTTATCATCATTCTCCATGTTTACAACTCGAAGTTTTAACATGTAAAAGTCTTTCTCTTCTGGATATATTGTAATTGCTTTATCAATAACAACGGAAGCATTATTGAATTTTCTTTCATCAATTTCTAGTTGCGTTAAATAAGTAAAAGCTTCTTTATAATTTGTGTTTTTAGTTATTACATAATTAAAATAATAACGAGCACTATCAATTTCATTTGTGAATCTATAAGCTCTTCCCAATGCAATATGAAAGTCTAAATAATTGGGAGCGTGTTTAATTCCTAAATGACCAAGCTCTATTGCTTTTGTATAGTCTTTCTTAACATTGATTAGCTTATTGGTTACTACCAAAAGACTATCAGTATTCAGTTTTTGACCATAAAAACTAAACTGAAGAAGCAATGCAAACAATAAATATGTAAATTTTAATCTCATATAATTAAGTTGTTTGGTTGAATCCTTGTCGGGTCATTTCTCCCCAAACTTTTTCTTTGTTTATAATGAAATGATAATATCCTTTTAATGATGCATAAATATTAATTGGATGGTATAAAAAAGGTTCCAAAAACACTAAAGCAATTAATCTAAAAATATCTGATAACCCCGAATATTGTTTATGAATCAACTGATCTAAATAGATTGAAATCAATGTTACAAATGTGTAAAATAAGTACACTGAAATACTAATTATTAATAAAAATGAATAGTTAATTCCAAAAAAAGCAATATCTAATGCTATAAATGCTAATCCAACAATTTCCAACAATGGCACTGCAAATTCACAAAATATATAATAAGGAAGAACTATAAACGATGTCATTCCATATTTGGGATTAAATATCATTTTTCTATGAATGTATAGATTTTGAGCTAATCCACGTGCCCATCTAACACGTTGTCTTAAAAATACTTTTCTATCAGAAGGTCCTTCCGTCCAACATAATGATTCGGGTATGTATTTTATTGCAAATACCTCTTTTTTAAGATGCATGTATTTTCTCATACGCGTTATAAGCTCCATATCTTCTCCTAGAGATTCTTTTTTATAGCCACCAACCTCAATTACTATTTTTCTATCAAACATTCCTAAACCGCCCGAAACTAATAGTAAGCCATTTAATCTACTCCAAGCCATTCTTCCATATAGGAAAGAGCGTATGTATTCTAATTCTTGAAAGCAAGCAAAGAAGTTTTTTGGATAATTTGATTTGTACAACATTCCTTCTTTAAACTCACACGAGTTTGAAATTCGTATTGCTGCTCCAGTAGCAATCACCTTTTTTTTGCTTTCTATGAATGGTTTAACAAGCATAGCAATTGTGTCTTTTCTTAAAATACAATCAACATCAGTGCAAATAAATAAAGGATATTTTGCTGAATTTATTCCCGCATTAGAAGCATCAGCTTTGCTTTTTCCATTTTCTTTGTCAACAACAATTAATTTGTTATAAATTGGATTTGTTGATATATAATGTCCTCTTACAGTAAACGTTTTTACTTTTTCTTGATAAAAAAAATCAGCTTTTACTAAATCAAACGAAGCGATTAGTTTTTCTAAAGTATCATCAGTACTTCCATCATTAATAATTACAACTTCAAATAATGGATACTCTTGTGATAATAGCGATTTTACATTTTCAACTATAGATTTTCCCTCATTGTAAGCAGGAGCAATTATGGAAACACCAATTGTATTATTTGATTTTATTAATATGTCTTTGTTTAAAAAAGCACTGTTGGCATAATATTTTTTAATTTCTATATAGGACAATATCCCTAGCGCGCAATATATTATTATATATAATAGCGAGTAGCAGCCAAAAAATATTTCCAGCGATTTTATTATGTGTCCAAGAGTATTCATTTAGTAGGTTGTTTTGGGATTATTTTGAGTTTTTATTGCTTAATCCAAATATGGGTTTTTATGGTGTAAAAGCATTTTGTTTATTAAATCTTCCTCCTGCTTATTTCTTGCAACAAAGTAGGAAAGAAAATTCTTGTCTATTTGATAAATACAATTGACTATCTCGAACTTTAAATCTAAATTGTTTTCATTTGACAATAAACTTAGCGTATAGTTTTTGGTATTAGTATTTCCATTCTTTTGAAATGTTTTTAAGATTAAAACCTTATTTCTTAAACTAGTTTCTTTTTGATAATGCTCTATTAAGATATCATTTGCATTTTTAATGTTTAGTTCTCTAATAGTTGCAATGGTTTCTTTTCTAATACTATAATTTGAGTTGTTTAATAAAGCGCTTAATTGAGTATTGGTTAGTACGTGTTTGTATCTCATAATAAGTTTCAAAGCTATAACAACAATAGAATCGTTTTTACTATTCAACCATTTATTGATGTTGGTTGGGATTTCAATTTCTTTTTGATATAATATATCTAGTATCTTTAATTCTTCTGCTCTTGAAATGCTAATTTCAGCATTGTCTAAAACATCTAAATTTTCATCGGATAGTGAAATCATAGCAACAAGAGCATTTGATCTAAGTTGTGGGTTTTTGCTTTTCAAATAAGGAGTAATTAATTCTTTTTTGAATTTATAATCTAAAATCTGATACTGTAAAAAACCTTCTGATTTTTTTTGCCAATCTCTGCAACTAATTAGTCTCTCTGTATAAACATTGAATCCAAAATACTCATAAATTAAAATGAATTTCTCTTGATTCATTTGTTGTACGTTTTGTTTGATGTGTAATAATTTTTCCAACACAAATTTTTCTAACGTATTATTTTTTCCAACGACCTCTTTTTTAAAAATATCAATTTTTGTAATTATTTCTTCTGAAGTATATTCTGAAAAAATAACATCAGTTAAAAAAGTATTTACTATATCTTCTAGTTTACTCTTTTTTAAATCAATTTTATCTAATGAATATCTTCTGAAAAGAACAACCAACATAATAGATAAAATGAAGACTAATAGAACAGGAATTAAAAAATACTTTAAAAAAAGATAAACATCAGTTGTAGTCAATAAAGTTCCTTTAATAAATTTTGGAAAATTTATTAAGATTGAATCTATATTTGTTGATATAGATTTTGCAGAACTAATAATTGATGAAATAGTAATCATTTTAGCTTTTAATTTGTTGAATTTTAGTTTTTTATGAATTTAAAAAATGTGATTTAAAATAAATTTCAATCGAATTTCTTTTACAAAAATTGTATTAATAGTTCAGCAGTCAATAAAAAATCGTTGAAACGCACAGATTATTGATAAACTTAACTTTTTTAAAAATCCGTTGCATTTAATCGATAAAATATAAAACTTTACTATTTTAAGTCATTTACTATTCCTTAACTTTTATATTTGTACTTCCAAAACTTAAAATAAAAATAAAATGACCCTCATAATATCAATCTCAGGAATTCGCGGAACTATTGGCGGAAAAGTAGGCGATAATCTTACTCCAGTGGATGCAGTAAAATTTGCTTCGGCATATGGAACTTTTTTGAAAATAAGAAATGCAGGTTTAAAGACCGATAAACTGAAAGTTGTGATAGGAAGAGA
>CANCFZ010000176.1 GCA_947377425.1 Flavobacteriaceae bacterium | reverse complement strand
AGTGGTAAGGTTTGATAAATTGATGTTTTGCTTATAACTGCCTTGTGATAGTTCTTTATTTTTCACAATTGTTTGTACAATTCTTCCTTGCATATCAATAATTTCTATGGAAATAATTTCATCATTTTGAACTGTATATTCAAATGTTGCTTCCTCTTGAATTGGATTTGGGTATACTAAAGATTGAGCATTTTGATTTGTGAAAGTAAGGGTTCCTAAATTTAAATTTACATAGCGTGCTAATGCAATTACTTCATTTGTTCCATCAAAAGATGTTCCTGAGGCAAGCAAAGTATTATTTTGTAACCAAGTCAATTGATTGATGTTGGAACCTAAGCCAATTGGAGTGTTTATAAATCCATTGGTTCCAAAAGTTGTGTCTAATGCACCAGTTACATTATCATATCTTGCTGTAGTAAATTGATTATTGACATTTGTTGATTTTAAGATTTTAAAATCAGGTTGTACGATTAGGTCATTATTACTATATATATCATCAAGAATGCCATTATTAATAAAATTTGAATCTAATGTTCCATTACTATTATATTTGTATAGTTTGGTTTCACCAACTCCAATATCAAAATTAATAACAAAACTATCATTTTCAAGAAGACACATCTTTTTTGAGAGGATAAAATTATTTTCTTGAATCACAATCTTTCCATTTGTTCCAAAAGTTGTATCCAATGAACCATTAGGATTAAATCTAATTAATCCAGTTGCAACGTAACCATTATTTGAACCAATCAAAGAAACTGCAATTATTATTTTATTATCCGATTGAATAATCATGTTTTCTGAGGTTTCTCCTTCAAAATCATCATAAAAATTAAACCGACCAAATTGCCCAAAAGTATCAAAATCTAAAACAAAAGAAGTGTCAGTAGTGCCATCATTATTAAGTTTTTGAATAAAATAAGAATAATCTGTGCTTAATAAAAATAGTTTATTGTTATTAGTAGGATAGATTGTATTTATATAACCAATTTCAGGAAGACTTAATTCACCATTGATACCAAATGAAGTGTCTAATGTACCATCGCTATTTCGCCGGTATACTTTTGAATAATTTGTTTGATAAAGTAAAAAGTTTCCATCTGGTTGTTTTACAATTTTATTTGAAAAAGTATTACTTAAATCGATATTTCCATTAGTGCCAAAAGTAGTATCAATACTTCCATCTAAATTGTATCGCACTAGTTTATTTGGGTTGCAGGAGACTATTATTTTGCCATTAGCTTGTTCAATTACTCCATTAAACTCATTAAAATTTTGTTTTAGATTGAATATTGTTGAGTTTTGAAGTAATCCATTAGCAGATAATTCAATTTTGTTTAACCTGTGTAGAAAAGTATCATCATTAGGATTGCTACTTAAATCAATAAAACTCCCTGCAATAACGATCGAACCGTCATTTTTTAAGAAAAAACTTTTAGCATCAGAATTTATTGGATTTGAATAAAATTCTCCATTTGAGGCGAAAGAATTATCAAGGTTGCCATCAGAATTCAATTTGTAAATTTTAAAAACCGGATTTACATTATTATAACCACTATCTCCATTAGCCATAACAAGTATTTTTCCATCTTCTAATGATTTAATAGCAGATACGGTACCGTCTATTGCATTAGAATCATTAAAATTTTCTATTCCATTGGTATTAAAAGTTGCATCTATACTACCATCTATATTATATCGAACTACTGTTACTGTATATGGATACATAGTTACTGCAACTAGTATTTTTCCATCCGCTTGCAAAGAAATTTGACTTTGTGGAAAATCATTTACAGGTCCTAAAGAAGATGTTATTCCATTAGTTCCAAAGGAATTATCAATACTACCATCACTATTTAGTCTTGCAGTTATTAAATTAAAATTTCCCTGAGTACTTGTGCTACTTATATAGTTAAATGTCATAACAACAATAATTAACTTTCCATCATCTTGAATTGCTATAGCATGTAATTTTTCTCCCCAAGGAGAACCAAAATTTAAAACTAGAATACCATCATTGCCAAAAGTTGTATCTAGAGTTCCATTTGAATTTAATCTAACTATTGTTTCTGGACTACTTCTTAAAATGATTTTATTGTCTGATTGAATTTTTATTGATTGAAAATTTAAATTATAATTGTTATAGGAAACTTGAACTTGTCCATTAATTCCAAAGGTAGTATCATAACTCCCATCAACATTAAATCTATAGAGATTAGAATCAACTGAAACTAAAAATTTTCCATCTGATTGAATTTTTAAATTATAAAAATTATAAGCGGATGTCATTAACCCCAAAGTTACTAAGTAATTATTTTTAAAAATTCTAAAACCACAAGAATTAAAAGTAGTGTCAAGCGTACCGTCTGTGTTATATCGTGCAATAAATGCACCATCAAAAAATCCATAAATTATGTTGTTTTTGTAATTTTTTCCAAGATAAACCATTTTTCCATCGGGTTGCATTTCAGAAGAAATGATGGATTCACTACTTTTTATATTAGGACATAATGTAGTAACAACACCAGTACCATTAAATGTAGTATCAAGAGTTTGAGAATGTCCAATAAATGAGCTGATGAACAAGGCGAAGAGTAGTAGTTTTTTCATGTAAGGGAGGTTAGTTATGTTAAAGATGCGAAAAAAATTAAAAGGTTGCGTTGTAAAGTAACAAAAGTTAAGAAAAAACTTAAATTGGTGTTTTTAAAATATTTTGTAAATAAAGGTTTAACATTTATATTTGAACAAAATAAAAAATCTTTAAACTATGAATATATTAGGTATTGGTTCCCGAATTAAACATCCTGAATTGGGACTTGGAGTAGTAACTAATGTAACATCCAAACATTATTGGGTTACTTTTATTGAAAGCGGATTGGAAACGATAGACATTGACAGCTCTTTTGAAGTAATAGATGCAGTTGACGGCGAAGTAGATACCGTTAGTTTTTATGAAGTAGAGAAAACACTAAAAAACCTTTTGCAACGTTGGTCAGATGTTACTCAAGTAGTGGCAATTGCCGATAAATGGAAAGGTGGAAAATTGATAATGGAACCAGGAACGCCTACTCAAAATAAAGAAGTGCCTATTGACACGTTCTTTCACAAAATAACGATGGTTCGTGACCGATTGAGAGTGATGGAACAAAAAATAAACTCGAGCAATCTTGAAGAAGCTGAAAAGATTGAAATGCAACAATACATAACCAGATGTTATGGAAGTTTAACCACTTTTAATGTCTTGTTTAAAAGCACCAACGACTATTTTGTTGGTGAGAAAACGAAGTAAGATTTTTTTTTACTACTATTAGACCTGACAGGTTTTCAAAACCTGTCAGGTCTATTTATATCGAGAACTCCTAAAATAATAGTGTTAGTGCTACCAAGTTCTCGATACATTTTTTATAAAATAGCTTCATCGCTATTTCATAAAAAACACTCGAAGTGACGCTCTGCATGTAAAAGTGAATAAGATTCCAAGAACCATAAAACAAAGCCGTTAGAACGACTAAACAAACTAGTTTATCCTACCGTCACTTCGAGTGATTTTCTGATTTAAAAACGCTAGTTTTTGAAATAGAAAATTATATCGAGAACTTTTGGAAACCTAATTTCATCACAACAAAAAACCGCTACACAGCGGTTTTTTGTTTATAACCAATAAATTTTATTACATATCCAACAATTGTGGGTCGCTTAGTGGCGATACACTCACTGTGTTCGAAGCAAAAACATAGAAATAATATGTTTTGCCCGATGCAAGGTTAGTAAATTCTTTTTTACGATTTTTAGATAGATCAAGCAATGCGCCTTCTGGCAAATTAGTAAAGTCTAAAACCCCATTAGCCGTTAAACTTGCTGGCAAATCGCCGTTTTCAGTACACAAACAGAAATACCAAATTGTTCCTGGCACTTTGTAGGCGTTAATAGTTACTGTTACTTTTCCTTTTGTGGCTGTTCTAACAGGTTTAAAATCGTTATTCGCTTCTAGCGGTTTGCTTTTGTCTTTTGCTGATTTTGTAGGTACATAACCCGCCAAAATAATTATCGAGGCATCACTCAGCGCAATACTATCAACGTATTCGGCTGTTTTGTTCAAGACACCCGTCATTGCGCCTTTGGCATTATCATAATTGGTTTTCTCAATTTTGGGTGAGTCTTTGTACTTTTTTGCCGCATCAATGTATTTTGATAAGACAGCATCATACTCATCTTTGTGGAATGGTGGAGTAACAAACACACCAGCGTTAGTATAAATACCACCACTTACACCGGTACAAAAATCAAGATAAGGTTGCTTCGTGTAACCACGAAAAGCTAAATTGCAACGTACTTTTTTCATAATAGTTTAAATTTATGTTAGACATTTTCTTTTGGAATTCCTGTTGCCAAATTAGAAATGTACAACCTTATAAAAAAGCATTTTAAAAATTATTTTTTCATTTTTACGAATTTATTAAGATTTGCTTAAAAAACAATATTGATTTTAATACATTGATAATCAAGCATTTATAAAATAAGATTAATTTAAAATTTTAACAAATCCCAAAAAGTCAAAAATGACCAAAATTGACCCAAAAACACCTTTTTTACCAAAATTTTCAAATCTTTTTTGACCAAAAAAGTCGAGCTAAAGCAAAAAAATGAATTTCGTGATGATAAAAATGAATTAAATTTTGTCATTACTTAATATAATTTTCTCGTTACTTACTATACTTTTGTGATTACTTAATATAATTTTCTCGTTACTTAATATAATCTTGTAATTACTTAATTAAATTTTCTCGTTACTTAATATAATTTTGTTGTTACTTAACATAATTTTGTTGTTACTTAATATAATTTTTTCGTTACTTAATTAAATTTTGTTGTTAAAAGACTTTAAAACCTTTGTCAAAGTTCAAAACTTTGACAAAGATTGTTACAAAGCTTTATTTTTTGGATTAATCATAAAAAAAAGT
>CANCFZ010000175.1 GCA_947377425.1 Flavobacteriaceae bacterium | reverse complement strand
CGTTTTAATTCTTTTATTTGATTTTCCAAATCTGGAACGTGCTCTAGAACGTGCCACATTGTTATTACATCAAATGAATTGCTTTCTAATTCTGAAAGGCTTTCTACAAATGAAACACCTTTATTTTTAGCAATTGCTTTTGCTTTATCACTTGGTTCAATTCCGATTGTTTGCCAACCATCATTTTTTGCAACCGATAAAAAATCGCCAACTCCTGCTCCAATATCTAAAATTCTTCCTTTTTGAGATTGCGAATTGATTAATTTTAATTTGTTTTTTAATGCAATGGATTTTACAAATTGATACATTTTTTCGAATAACGATTTGTTTCCATCCGTATGCGAAATATAATCTACGCTTTCATAATAACTAGGAAGTTTTTCTAAAGACGGTTGCGGATGTGTAATCAACATATCCAATTCTTCATCGTGAAGTAACTCAAAAGTTTCTTGAGAAACGGAATAATCTTTTACGTTTAAAAAATGTTTGGTGTTTGATAAATTCATTAAATTCTCTTTATTTATAAGTGTTAGCAAAGTTAGTTTCACGTGGAACAAATTAATATTAGATTTCAGATATTTAATATTAGATGTCTAAAATCTAATATTATCTTCCCATGTAAATCAACAATACCGAAATATCGCTTGGTGAAACGCCGCTTATTCTAGAGGCTTGTGAAATTGTTACTGGACGAATTTTGCTTAACTTTTGCTTTGCTTCTATTGACATAGATTTAATTTTATGGAAATCAAAATCTTCTGGGATTTTTAAATCTTCCAATCTAGTTAACTTATCAGCATTTGTTCTTTCTTTTTCAATATAACCAGAATATTTTACTTGTATTTCTGCTTGTTCTAAAATTTCTCTGTCCAAATCGTTTACTTCCACATAAGATGCAACTTTTTCAAATTTCAAGAAATCTTCTAAGTCTATTTGCGGACGCGAAAACACTTTAAACATTTTATCTGATTGAACAATTGGTGCACTTCCTTTTTCTTCAAGAATTGGATTGGTTTCGGCAACAGTCAAACTCGTTTCTTTAAAGAACGAAACCATTGCATCACTTGCCGCAAATTTCTTTTCCATTCGACGCATTCTTTTCTCAGAAGCTAAACCTATTTCAAATGATTTAGGTGTTAGTCTAGCATCAGCATTATCTTGTCTTAAAAGCGTTCTGTATTCAGCACGCGAAGTAAACATTCGATAAGGTTCTTCCGTTCCTTTTGTGATTAAATCGTCGATTAAAACACCGATATAGGCTTCGTCTCGTTTCAAAATCATTGGCTCTTTTTCTTGAACTTTTAATGCTGCGTTAATTCCTGCCATCATTCCTTGAGAAGCCGCTTCTTCATAACCAGTTGTTCCGTTTATTTGTCCCGCGAAATACAAACCTTCAACTAATTTAGTTTCTAAAGTATGTTTTAATTGCGTTGGTGGAAAATAATCGTATTCAATTGCATAACCAGGTCGAAAGAATTTTACGTTTTCAAATCCGGCCACAGAACGTAATGCTTTAAATTGAATGTCTTCTGGAAGCGATGTTGAAAAACCGTTTACATAAACTTCGCAGGTATCCCAACCTTCGGGCTCAACAAACAATTGGTGTCTTTCTTTATCAGCAAAACGATTTATTTTATCTTCAATTGACGGACAATATCTTGGTCCAAGCGATTTAATTCTTCCATTAAACATAGGCGAACGATCAAATCCTTCTCTTAAAATATCATGAACTTCTAAAGAAGTATAAGTCATGTGACATGATCTTTGGTGAATTAATGGTTTGGTTTCATCCGAATAAGAAAATTTATCTGGACGAACATCGCCGCGTTCTTCATTCATTTTAGAAAAATCTAAAGAACGACCATCAACTCGTGGCGGCGTTCCTGTTTTCATTCTTCCTGATTCAAAACCTACTTTTACTAAATCTTCTGTTATTCCGTAAGCAGCACTTTCACCAGCTCTACCTCCTCCAAATTGTTTGTCACCAATATGAATTAATCCGTTAAGAAAAGTTCCGTTGGTTAACACAACAGTTTTGGCTTTTATTTCAATTCCAAGTGAAGTTCTTATTCCCTCTACTCTTCCGTTATTGATTATTAGACCTGAAACCATTTCTTGATAGAAATCAAGATTTGGAGTTCGCTCCAACATCAAACGCCATTCTTCTGAAAAACGCATTCTATCTGACTGTACTCTTGGCGACCACATTGCTGGTCCTTTTGATTTATTAAGCATCTTGAATTGAATGGCGGTTTTGTCTGAAACAATTCCAGAATATCCACCAAGGGCATCAATTTCACGGACAATTTGTCCTTTAGCAATTCCGCCCATTGCAGGATTACAAGACATTTGCGCTATGTTCTGCAGACTCATTGTTACCAATAAAGTTTGCGAACCAAGATTGGCTGCCGCTGCTGCTGCTTCACAACCTGCGTGTCCCGCTCCAACTACTATTACATCGTATGTGTTAAACATTTTTATTTAGGGTTTGCCAAAAACAGTCAATCAAAAATCTATTTCTGTTATTTTGTTCCACGTGGAACGTTGAATTTTATATTTATTATTTGGAGTAAATCACGTTCTTAATCTTTATGTTCCACGTGAAACAATTTGATTTTCTCGTCTTCTTTACTTCGCATTAATTGTTCATCTTCTACGGATTTGTCTTTGTATCCGCAGTAATGAAGAACACCATGAACAAGCACTCTTTTTAGTTCTTCTTCAAAAGCAACATTGAAATCTTGGGCATTTTCACGAACTCTTTCTGTAGAAATGAAAATATCGCCGTGTAATTCGTTTCCTACAGAGTAATCAAATGAAATAATATCCGTTAATGTGTCGTGATCGAGATATTGTTCGTTTAAATTGAGCAAATATTCATCGTCACAAAAGATATAATTGATATCACCTTCCTTTTTATTTTCAGATAAAATTACTGCAGAAATCCAAGTTGCTATTTGGTCTTCGTTTTGTAATTCAAACTCGTTTTCGTAATTGAAACTAATCATTTGTTTTAAAATATTCTTGAACCTTTTGGTTAAAATTGGAGCGCAAAGGTAATGTTTGTCTATTTAAAATCTCAACGCTATTTAAATATTCTTGCAAACGTGTCGGTAATGCATTAGTGGAATTATTGAATTCTTTTTTATTGGTTTCCGATTGACGTTTCTTTTCTTCGCCTTGTTGCTGAACTGCTTTATCAAGTTTTAATAATTCATATTTCAAATTCAACATCTTTTGAAGCACATCATTATTGAAACCTTTATTCAAAAGTTGCTTTTCTATTTGTTTCATTTGATCAAGAGCGTTTTGACCTTGTCCACCCAAACCTTGCTTATTCAATTCGTTTTGTAGAGCTTCACGAAGTTGTTGCTGTTCTTTATAAATTTCCATTATGGCTTTAGCATCGCCTTCGCCATCTTGACCGTTTTCACCTTCTTTATTTCCTTGACTGTTTCCGCCCGAACCTTGTCCGTTTTTACCATCTTTGCCTTCCTTGCCGTTTCCTTCTTTTCCATCCTTTCCCTCTTTTCCATCCTTACCTTCTTTACCTTTGCCGTCTTTTCCGCCTTCTTTCTCTCCGTCTTTTCCGCTTTGCCCTTCACCTGGTTTTTGTCCTGGTTTCATTCCTTTTTTAGCTTTTTCACCAAGCCCTTCTTGTTTCTTTATAATATCTGGTAATTGCATTCCGCTTCCTTGACCTGGTTTTGGTTTACCTTTTCCCGATCCAGACATTGACATCGACATTTGCATATTGTTTAAAGTCGCAGCCAGCATATCGGCAAGTTTGTTTGCAGCGCTTGTAGCAAATTGTTGATGTGAAACTCCTTTTGGAACATTGGCATCCGCTAAAGTCTCAAGAGATTTATCAACGTTATATTCTACATTCCCGACTTCAGTTGTAACTTCTTCTGCAATCTTTGGATTACGTAATGATAACGCGAAGAGTGAATCATCAACATGTCTGAATTGTTGTTTCAAATCTTGTTGGATTTTAAGATTTTTATTGAACGATGGCGAACCTCTTTTTAAACCTTTAAACTGTTTCATCACGTCTTCTTGAGAAAAAGAATAAGACAACAAGTTGTCTAAAATTTGTCTCAACATTGCAATATCTTCATCCATTTGTTCTTGTTCGCCGGATTCCATACTCGATTGCATGTCTTGACTCATTTGCTTCATTTTTTTGGAAGCACTTTTTTGTTTGGGTTTGGCTCCAGCTTTAGAATCTTTCTTTAATTCATCTGACGCTTTCTTAAGATCTTCATCAATACTTTTCTCTTTTGGCGCTGTATCTGGAAGTTCAACAGGTGTTTTTAATTCTTTATTGTCTTTTTCTAAATCTTTTAATTCTTCTTGGATTTTGTCAAATTCTTTATTGATTTCTTCTTGTTTTTCAGCAGAATTTTCTTTTTCATTTTCAGATAATTTATCTTGCTTTTCAGAAAGCTTATCTAATTTATCAGCAATTTGTTCGGCCTTCTTTTCGACATAATATTTCTTAGTAAGCTCGACTAATTGTTGTAAACTCTTAGTTTGATTTTTACTTTGTTGTTTAAGTTTGTCCATTTTTTCGAACAACTCATCTTTCTCTAATTTCTCATTAAGCTTTTGAAGTTCTTCTAAAAGTTTTTTATTCTTTTCTAAATCTTTATCAACTTTATCCAATCTATCTTTCAATAGTTCTTTTACTTCATCTTTCTTTTCGGTTTTAACTTTGTCAAGATTGTCTTTCATTTTCTCGGCAAAATTCTTCATCATTTCATCTTGCTTCTTTTGCTTATCAAGAAAGTCATTTACCTTTTGTTGTTCCTTAAATTCAAGATTGTCTTTCTCCTTACCCATTTTTTGCAACTTCTCCATTTCGTTCAATTGCTTGTCTTGCGTTTTTAGAGATTTCTCTAACGAATTAATATTGTCGTTTTGTTGTTGTAAAACTTGATCTTCTTTTTCGGTTTCTGTTGCGATTCTGTT
>CANCFZ010000174.1 GCA_947377425.1 Flavobacteriaceae bacterium | reverse complement strand
GCAATAGTGGCTCCAACCAAAGCAGAAATAACAATAGTTGTAACTACATCAATTGCCATTAGTTTATAATCAATTGTATCTTTGGTCATGTTTCCAAAAAAATTGGAATAAAGTGCCAAAAAAAGACCAATTCCAGAGGCAGCTTTTATACCTGCCATACATTTTGAAATTCCATCTGAAAGAGAGAAAATAAACGATAGCAAGAATCCAAAAGACATACAACCCAAGAAAATAAAAGTCATGTTTTCTGTTCCTGATTGCGGAAATGTGTCTTTAAGTAACATTCCATAAAATAGCCAGCCCAAGAGAAAATTTACAATTCCTCCAACAATTCCTCCAACAATAAAGTTTTTTACATTCATAATAAATAGGTTTAATTGGTTAATGGAATAAAATTAGTGCTTATTAATAATTGTTTAACGTTTCAAATAATTAATTATCAACCGTTTGTGTTTTGTGATTGTTTATAACCTTGTTTTTGATTAGGTGTTTAAGGTTGTCAATTAATTCAAATCATTTTTTTTAAAATTAAAAATTAAGTATAAATTAATCCAATGTAAATTATTGAATTAGTAAATTCGTACTTTCAATTAAAGGCAACCTATTTTGAATAAAATTGCATACCTGTTAGTACTATTTATTGGAATTATTCAAAGTGCTTTAGCACAACACAACCATATTAGCGGTAAAGTAATTGAGAGTGCCAACAAACTACCAGTTGAAGGCATTACGGTAAGACTTTTACCCATCAATAAATCCACTGTAACCGACGAGAATGGAAGTTTTACCTTCAATGAAACTGCTGCGCAGATTACAAGCCTTGTCTTTTCTGGTTTTGGTTATGAAAAACTAACTCTTAGCAGCTCCGATTTTAAATTGGGTGCCACAATTGCTATAAAACAAAAAGCAGCCACTACCTTAGACGAAGTAGTAGTCAATTCGGGAGCTAGTACTAAACAACAAAACCAAATTAGTAAATTGGACATCAAAATGCGAGGCGTAACCAATTCGCAAGAAGTATTGCGCATCGTTCCTGGATTGTTTATTGGACAACATCAAGGTGGCGGAAAAGCCGAACAAATATTCATTAGAGGTTTTGATTGCGACCACGGAACCGACATTAGTTTGAATGTAGACGGAATGCCCATCAATATGGTTTCTCATGCTCACGGACAAGGCTATGCCGATGCGCATTTCATCATTCCAGAAACTATAGAAAGCGTAGATTTTAAAAAAGGAACTTACAATGCCGAAAAAGGAAATTTCAACACAGCTGGTTATGTCGATTTTAAAACGTCTAATTCTATTGACAAAAACACCATTAAGTTAGAAGGCGGTATGTTCAATTCGGCACGTGTCGTTGGTGTTTTTAATTTGTTGAACGAAAAGCAAAAAGCCAAACAACAATCGTGGTACATGGCTACCGAATACAACTATTCCGATGGTTATTTTGACAATCCACAGCACTTCAATCGTTTTAATTTCTTTACCAAATACCACGGCAAAGTTTCTAAAACTAGTTTTCTACAATTTTCGGCTTCTACTTTGCAAAGCAAATGGAATGCTTCAGGACAAATTCCAGACCGAGCTGTTGCACAAGGGTTGATTGGGTTTTATGGTGCCTTAGATCCAACTGAAGGCGGTGTAACGTCGCGTTCCAACTTTAATGCGCAATTGTTAACGACTTTGAAGAACCACGATTTTATAAAAAATCAAGTGTATTACACCAATTATAGTTTTGATTTGCATACCAATTTTACGTTTTATTTGAACGACCCAATAAATGGTGACCAAATCCGTCAGAAAGAAAACCGAAATTTGTTGGGATACAATGGAAGTTACAATCACACAAGCTACATTGGAGAAACTAAAATTACTACCGATGCTGGAATCAATGTGCGATTGGACAAAATTAACAATTCCGAATTGTCTAATACCATCAATAGATTTACTGTTATCAATCCCATAAAATTAGGCGATATATCGGAATTGAATACTGCTGTTTATGTTAGTGAAACGATTAAGTTTAATGAAAAATGGAATGTGAATGCAGGATTGCGCTTCGACCAATTTTATAGCCAATACAATAATAAATTAGCCACCGACCCAACACTTAACGGAATTGGAATATACAAAGCCAATGCAACTATTGCGAGTCCGAAGTTGAGTGTGTATTATCAGGCGAGTAAGAATACTCAATTTTATATTGCCTCAGGTAGAGGGTTTCATTCCAATGATACGCGTGCCGTTGTGGTTACTAATGGAAAAGAAATTATGCCACCAGCTTATGGTGTAGATTTAGGAACTATTTTTAAACCCACCGATAATTTGTTACTGCATTTAGCCGCTTGGTATATGGGCTTAAAGCAAGAGTTTGTGTACAGTGGCGATGGTGGAATTGTAGAAATCACGGGTGCAACCAAACGAATCGGTTTAGATGGTTCTATACGATACCAACCCTTAAAGTCATTGTATGTTGATGTAGATGTAAACTATGCTCATGGCAGGTATGCAAACGAACCTAAAGGACAAGATTATATTCCGTTGGCTCCTGTTTGGAGTTCCACAGGAGGCATCATGTATAAAAACAAAAACGGATTGAATGGAGGTTTGCGTTACCGCTATTTATCAGACCGACCTGCCATTGAAGATTATTCATTAACAGCAAAAGGATATTTTGTAACCGATGCCGTATTGAATTACACCAAACCACGCTACGAAATAGGATTGCGAGTAAACAACATTTTCAACACCCAATGGAAAGAAACGCAGTTTGCTACCGAAACACGTTTGCAAAACGAAACCAATTCAGTTACCGAAATTTGTTTTACCCCAGGAACAAAATTAATGGCGTTGCTGGGAGTGAGTTATTTCTTTAAATAAAAAAAACCTCAATTAAGAGGATTTCATTTTTAACTAGTATAAATTTTTTCGTAGAGTTTGATGTATTTCTCTTTGACTATTTTACGTTTTAGTTTCAGCGTTGGCGTAAGTTCACCACCATTAATACTCCAAACGGTTGGCGTTAATTCAAATTTTTTGATTTTCTCCCAGTTGCCAAACTTCTCGTTATATAAGTCTACTTCTTCTTGAATTTTTTTAATGACTTTCTCGTTACAAATGATTTCTTCGTTTAAATCACCAATATCAAATCCTTCTTGTGCCGCCCAAGTTTTAATGTAATCAAAATTGGGTTGTATGAATGCAGCTGGCATTTTTTCGCCATCACCAATCACCATCATTTGTTCAATAAAAAGTGATTGTTTCATAGTATTTTCAATAATCTGAGGTGCAATATATTTTCCACCAGAGGTTTTGAACATTTCTTTTTTACGGTCAGTAATTTTAAGGAAACCTTCTGCATCAATTTCGCCAATATCACCAGTATGAAAATAACCGTCATATATGGTTTCGCTGGTTAGTTTTTCATCTTTGTAATAACCCATCATTACATTCGGACCTTTACAAAGAATTTCGCCATCAGCTGCGATTTTGACTTCAACATTTTGAATTGGTTTTCCAACAGTTCCAACTTTAAAAAGTCGATTTCTAGAATCATTTACGGTTATCACTGGCGAAGTTTCAGTCAAACCATAACCTTCCATTACGGGCATTCCTGCAGCTGCAAAAATACGTGTTAAGCGCTGTTGTAAAGCAGCACTTCCAGAAACTAATACGGTTAAATTACCACCTAAACCTTCTTGCCATTTGCTAAAGATTAATTTTCGAGCTATTTTCAATTGCAATTCATACCATAATCCGTTAGCACCATAAGGCTCATATCGCAATCCTAAATCAACTGACCAAAAGAAGAGTTTTCTTTTAATTCCAGTAAGCGTAGCACCTTTTTCAATAATTTTGTCATATACTTTTTCTAATAGTCTTGGCACAACCGAGAAAACTGTGGGCTTTACTTCTTTAATATTGTCGGACAGTTTATCAATACTCTCAGCAAAATAAATCGAAACCGAATAATATTGATAGATATATAAGATTACACGTTCGAAAATATGGCAAATAGGCAAGAAACTTAACGCACGACTGGAACTTTCTTTAAACGGAATTCGAGGTGCGCTATCCAACACATTAGAAACAATATTGTGGTGCGAAAGCATGACGCCTTTAGGTCTTCCGGTAGTTCCAGAAGTATAGATTATAGTAGCTAATTCATTGGGTCTTACATTACTTTTGCAGTCTTCAACATCATCTTGATTGGATATATCTTCACCTAATACTAGTAGCTCTTTCCAGTTTTTGCAACCTTCAATTTCATTAAATGAATAGACTTCTTTTAAAAGTGGCAGGTTGTTTTTAATCAAATTTACTTTTCGCAATACTTCCGCATCCGAAACAAAGCAGTAGGTAGCTTCGCTATGATTTAAAATATATTCATAATCTTCTTCAGAAATTGTTGGGTAAATTGGAACTGTTTGCGCTCCAATTTGCAGAGTACCAATATCCATAATATTCCATTCGGTTCTATTACTAGATGAAATGATTGCAATTTTGTCGTTTTTCTTTACTCCAAGGCGAAGAAATGCTCTCGATATTGTATTGGATTTTTTAATATATTCTTGAGTCGAAGTTTTAACCCATTCGCCATCATACTTGGTTACTAGACAATCTAAAATGTTGTTTTTCTCTAATTGATGGTATGGAAAATCGAAAAGTCGAGTGATGTTGCTCATTATAAAATGTGATAATTTGATGCAAATTAATCAATAAATTATATATTAACAATATATTTTAAATTATAGTTATAGTATTTAGTAATTTTGCACTAAATTTTATGATAATTAAATGAATCGATTTCCAAGATTTAACGAATATAAAGTGTTGTTTTACAGAATAGGTTTGGCTTATTTGTTTTATATGATTGCCCGAATTTTATTCTTTATTTACAATAAAAATTTAATTAAGATAGATTCGGTTTCTGACTTTGTTTCTCTTGCTTATCACGGATTGGCTTTTGATACAACTACTAT
>CANCFZ010000173.1 GCA_947377425.1 Flavobacteriaceae bacterium | reverse complement strand
GTAATTACTCTAATTCCTTTTTTTACATTTTCTCAACAATCTTCCTATAAAAGAAACTTGTGTGAGAGCGTGATAAAAACTGTATTTGAAGAAAAATATGATACTCCGAAGTTTAGTATTTATTCAAAAGATGATATTTTAGTTATTTCATGTAATTATCAAATAACTATTTCTTCTTCTGAATTAGCACAAAAAACAGATGTGCTTACATTAATGCTTTATAAAACTAAACAGAATAATTTTAAATATTTTTCAGACTTTTCAAATAGAAACATATTTAATGATGTTTTAAATGAATATAAGTACATTCTTTTCAGAACAAATTACATAACATCTAACTTAGAAACAGTACCTGTTTATTATCTTTTGTCTTTAGACGAATATAAAATTATAAATCAAAGTTTAACAGAAAAAAGTTTTATTGAAATTCTACATTATATAGAAAATTGATAATAACCCCAGATGGCGCGGATTTACAATCCCTGCCCACAAAGTAAATAAAACTAGAATCGCATCTAATAAGGTGTGATTTTTTTATTAGATTTGTTTGAAGCTAATGGGAAGCATTAATTACAAATACCCGAGGTATCGAGGTAATGTTTCAGAATATGAAATCGAAGAAATGTATTAAGTAAAACCTCTCCTACTGTTCGAATCCTTTCGAGTAAAGAACCAAATAAAAGTATATAGAAAAATAAAAAAATGAGTTCAAAAAATATTTTAGAATTGTTTTTAAAGTTTATGGGTATAACAATGATTTATACTCTTGCTTCTACAATTTTATTTAGAGATTTATCTTTATATGAACCTTTTTTTATAAATCGTGACATTTCGCATAATGATATTATAATCAATATATTCCTAATTATATTAGTCTATTTTTTATTGATAAATAAAGCTTCTTTTTTTGCAAATATTATTATGAAAGAGGATACCCCTTTTTTAATTAAAAAAAATGAATTCCTTATATTAGTTTTTTCCGTTATAATTCCAATAGCATTATACAGTTTAATTATCCAAACTCGTTATGATATAAAATATAATCCTAAAAAGAATATTTCAACCGATGCCTTTTTTTGTATTATACAATTCCTATTGGTCTTTCCTGTTTTGTTTTATTTTATAAAAAATATTAAACTTAAAAATTATAATTATTTAACCCTATTTATTGTTTTTTCATACCTATTTGAGTTATATAATTTTAACTTTACTTCAAATCATTTATATGTTGTTTGGATTGTTTTGTTTTTGTCAAGTACGTATTTATTTTATCGTTTTGTCAAAAAGCAAGAAACTGAAATTCATCATAATGAGTTTTTAATGATTCTTTTTTCAACTTCTGTTCTTTTTCAAGCATTTCAGAAGTTGGTACTTTATATTTTAATAATAGCTGTCAGTACAGAACAATTTCCTTATGCTCATTTAGATTATGAATCGCTTAAGATTATCTTTATTGAGTTAGCATTTGCCATTGTTGTACTTTATAAATTTAGAACCATTGGTCAATCTATGAAATCTATTAATCTTTCTCGTTTCATCTATTTTCTAATAGTTTTCTTAATTGTAGACTTTGCAGTGGTTAAATATTTTAAGGAAAAGAATAGTATATCATTTTTACTATTATTTTTAATAAGTATTGTTCTTATTTATTTTTCAAGAAGAATTTTTAAAGCCTTAAAATTAAAAGAAAATGATACCAAACTAATGCAGGAGGAAGTTTACAATGAGGACAAGAAACCTTACTATTTTTTGACGGTAATTGTAATGGTTTTACTGTACTTTATATACAATAGTGCTTATTTTTTATCGCTTATGAATTCTATGGAAACATTTATTTTTATTATTAAGACTATTTTTATTTATGGATTGGAAAGTTTGTTTATTTATAAAATGGCCTCTATATTTTATAAAAAATCTAGCACTATTCCTATGATAAGCATTAGTATAGTGCTCTTATTTTCTTTATTATTAGCTCATTTCTTTATGTTTAAATTCAATCCTATTTTTGGAAACAAGGAAATTCTAAACACATGGGATTTTAATTTAAACCAGAAATACTTACTACTATCTGAATTTCTGATTTATGTCTTATTTGTTATTTTCTCCATTCCAATTTCAAGAATAATAATTAGTTTGGGAAATAAGAAATAGCTTTTCTTTTATACAAAAGATTATGAAATCACTCAAGACACTACTTTTATTTATTATTTAGTATTACTATTATTTTCAGTAGTTCTCGATACTCCCGACGCTTCGGGATTCTAATTTAAAAACTAGCGTTTTTAAATCAGAAAATCACTCGTCCCAAAGTTTCGGGAGACGGTAGAATTAATAGAAACAAAATTAGAATAGCCCTAAAACAAACTGGGATAGCAATATAATCAGGATTTCAGCTTCACAGGAATCCAAATTTCCTCCTCAGAGTTGGGGTCGTTGGTTTTATACTTTACTCCAAGGATTTCAAATTGTGGTCTGTGGTCTAATTCATAGTTGGAAGCCGGCAACCACTTGGTATAAATAGCATTAAAGAAGGCTGGCGCATTCGATTGATCTCCTTTGTAGTGAAAAACAGCATACCAACCTTCTAGAATTTCTAAAGTTTCCATTTCATCAGGAACAAAATCAAAATTAGCTACAGGAACAGCAGCCCATTTCACAAAAGGTTCCTGCAATCCAAATGAAAACCCAATGGAATTGATTTGAATATTATACAAATCTGTTCCTATAGCATTTGGAACTTCTTTGCGACGTGGCATAAAACTACTCCACAATTCAAAAGCACGGTAATCGGAATAGGTAAAGGAAAGATTCTTGCCTATGAATTTTGTAGTTGGAAAGGTTTTGATTTGTGGATTCATCACTATCAATTTTAAAACAAGTAATTACAGCGAGCCATTAGCTTTTAGAATTTTACTAAAAAACAAAATATGATATGGCAACGCATTATCCCAATATTCCCAAGTATGTGCACCAGGTCTTTCGGTATAATCGTGAGGTACTTTATTATAAACTAATCTGCGGTGCAATTCTCTATTGGTTTCAATAAGAAAATCATCTACACCACAATCAATAATTAGTGGCATTTTATTAGCTTTTAACAAATCAACTTTATCAATCACTGCATAGCGCTTATAAGCATCTGGTGATAGAACTTCGGCTCCTAAAATTGGCGTTAGTAGTGTTTTAGTACGCTCTAAATTATCTGGGTTGAGCATCATGTTCATATCAACTGCACCGCTCATACTACCAGCGGCACAGAAAAGTTCTGGATGCTTACTCGATAAATATAAAGCGCCATGACCACCCATAGAAAGACCAGTAATTACACGCCCATTTTTGGACGCAATGGTTCTGTAAGTGGCATCTACTTTTTGGATTACTTCTTGTGTAATAAAGGTTTCAAATTGGCTTTCTTTATTGACAGGACTATCAATATAAAAACTAAATGTTTCGCCTTCGGGCATTACAATAATAATATTGTATTGATCGGCTAAATCAGTTACTAAATTTTCGTTTGGAGTGCTTTTTAACCAATCACGAAAATGTCCATAGGCACCATGAAGTAAATACAAAACGGGATAATTGGTTTTGCCCTTAGCATACGAATTTGGAGTAACCACCGCAGCATTATAGGTTTTATTCATTGCTTTACTAGCAATTTGTAGGGTATCAACTTTGGCAGCAAATGTAAAATTAGCAAGTAACAAAACTATGCTAACCAGAAAGAAGCGTTTTTTCATGACAATGGAATTTGTTTTAGGTAAAGGTAGTTGTTTTTGGATAAAAGAAAAACCTTCCATTGCTGAAAGGTTTTTTATGGTTGGATTCATCTTATTTATAAAATTTATCGTTTTTCCAATTCATTGGATTTTTATCACCCGAAAATCCACCAACGTTTTCCTGTAGACGCGATTAATCGCGTCTCTGTATTATCGTTTTCATTATCATCAGACGGGATAATTTGTGGTTTATCATTATCATCAGACGCGATAAATTGCGATTCATCATCAGACGCGATAAATCGCGATTCATCATCAGACGCGATAAATCGTGGTTTATCATTAGATGCGATAATTCGTGGTTTATCATTAGACGCGATAAATCGTGGTTTATCATTAGACGCGATAATTTGTGGTTTATCATCAGACGCGATAATTTGTGGTTTATCATCAGACGCGATAAATCGTGGTTTATCATTAGATGCGATAATTCGTGGTTTATCATTAGACGCGATAAATCGTGATTCATCATCAGACGCGATAAATCGTGATTCATCATCAGACGCGATAAATCGTGATTCATCATCAGACGCGATAAATCGCGTCTCTACAAAATATATATTCCGAAATATTACATATTCCTTCTATACTGACCACCAACTTCAAACAACGCATTGGTTATTTGCCCTAATGAACATACTTTGGTAGCATCCATTAATTTTTCAAAAATGTTTTGATTGTTGATAGCTGCATCTTGAATAATTGTAATTTGTTCGGCTACTTTTTCACCGCTTGTTTTTTGCAAATTAGTCAACATATCAATTTGATATTGTTTTTCTTCTTCGGTAGCACGAATTACTTCAGCAGGAATTACTGTTGGTGAACCTTTAGAACTTAAGAATGTATTCACACCAATAATTGGGAATTCGCCAGTGTGTTTCAACGTTTCATAATACAATGATTCTTCTTGAATTTTAGAACGTTGGTACATGGTTTCCATTGCTCCCAAAACGCCTCCACGCTCTGTAATTCTGTCAAATTCTTGTAATACTGCTGCTTCAACTAAATCGGTTAATTCTTCAATAATAAACGATCCTTGAATTGGATTTTCGTTTTTCGCCAAACCTAATTCTTTATTGATAATCAACTGAATTGCCATTGCTCTACGAACTGATTCTTCTGTTGGTGTTGTGATAGCTTCATCATACGCATTAGTATGCAACGAATTACAGTTGTCATATATAGCATACAATGCTTGTAACGTAGTACGAATATCGTTGAAATCAATTTCTTGTGCGTGTAAGGAACGACCAGATGTTTGAATGTGGTATTTCAACATTTGCGCTCTTTCGTTAGCACCATATTTATTTTTTAAAGCTTTCGCCCAAATCTTACGCGCCACACGACCAATCACAGCATATTCTGG
>CANCFZ010000172.1 GCA_947377425.1 Flavobacteriaceae bacterium | reverse complement strand
TTGTTTTGCAGTTGTTGTAGCGACAATTTATGAGTTGGCAGAAACCTTAAAAGAGAAAACCGAAAAAACTATGGCATATTTAACAAAATATAATTTAAGTAAATTATGTCAAAAACTCCAAACTAAAGATGAAATTTCATTAGATATGTTTTTGGAACACATTTATGAAGATAAAGAGATTAGTTATATTTTGAATAAAAGAGAAATAGAATATTTGTTTGTCTATAAAATGTTATTAGACGATGAAAATAAATTTATTTTAGAATATTACAACGAAGTTCCCGAAAAAGAAGACACAAAAAATATGGTATTCAGTAAAGGTGGAAAAATGAAATATCATTTAAGCAATTCTTGTAGTTTATTGAAAAAAGATTTTTTAGATTTTAATATTCCAGAAGATATTAAATCAATTGGGGATGATGCAGTCGAAGAGTACAGAGAATGGTTTAAATCAAATAATTTTGCTGAAAAATTCAAAAGTAAAGAAATAGATAAAAATTATATAATAAGAGCATTTAATCTTAAATATCCGAAAAAAATATGATATAAAAACTATTGAAGAAAATTCCTTTTTGCTTACTGTTGAAATTCCTAATTCGAGTAATGAGTTTTTAAAAACAGAATTTGATTTAGTAGAGTTTAAGAAAAATTTAAATGAACTAAAATTAATATGGCAAAACACATTTCAATGTAAAGTTTCAAGAACTTTTTCTAAATTTAAATATTTGCTAGCTAAATCAGATGCAGAAATAATTGAAAAAATGGGTGAAATATTTTCCGAAAAATTTGTTGAAAATTATGGAATGCAAAACCTGAAAAATAAATTTCAAATATCCAAAGACTTGACATATAAAATAATAAATTTATTATTAGACTATATCAAATGGTCATATAATTTCGAAAATAAAAGTTTTGAAAACATAACTTTAGAGAAATTCGGTTTAGAATGTTGTTACTCTTGTAGAAATGAAGACAAAAAATAAAAAGGCTATCTGCCAACAGCCGTTACACGAGATTTGGGCATTTGGCTGAATTTAAAGATGGTTTTGTATTTGGAAAATTTGTGTTTAACCGAAAAACCTCGCATCTTTAATCCCAAACCTCGTGTAGCGCCGGAACGTTGGCGGATATTTTTTGGCTGAACGTAGAAATAAAAAGGAAAAATGATAATAGTTATTGCAATAAGTTTATTAATATTTTCACCAATTTTATTTGGTTATTATCAGGACTATAAAAATAATCCAAATGAATTTAAAATTGAATTTAGAACTTTTAAAAAAGGACTAACAAAAATATTACTCTTTTTCATTATCTATTTTGGAATTAATAAAATATACGATTTAATATTTCCTTTAAACAAAAAAAACGGAATTGAGTTTAATGATCAAAGGATTAAAATTGGACTTCCAACACTTGACGACAATTGGCAAATTGATAAAAATGAATCCAATCAACATAATATAATTTGGTGGAAAGCAAAACCTACAATTGGAAACTTTAAAAAAGTAATTGAATATGGAATTATAAATCCAGAAACCGAAACAGATTATTATCAAAGTAAAAATCGTGAAACATTTTTATCGTCAATTTATAACTTTGAAAATAAAACGTTTGAATATTATATTGAAAAGCCCAACGAAAAGATAATTTCGGTAACTAAAAAAGGAAATCTTAAATATGAAAAACCAACCGTAGAAATAAAAATTACTAAAACAGAATTTGAAAACAACTTAAATAAATAAAAAACTACTGTCAACAGCTACTACAACGTTAGTGGTAATGCCACCAGAACTTCAGAAAAAGTACTCTTATGAAATTTAATCTCATCCACTTGCTCAAAATAGTAGTTATAGAAACCACATATTTCTTTGCAATTGGTTTTGGTTATGCCATTTTTTCTATGCTAGCTTTTGGAGAAGGCGCAAATAGTTTTATGTATTCAAAAACAAACGAAATAATCTATTATTGTTTGTTATTTGTACCGCAAAGTGTATTCACCATTTTGAAACTAAAAAAATACCGAGAAACTGACAAGACCAAATGGACAAATTATATAATTTCTCAATCAATTGTAATTGGATTGGTTATATATTTTTTCACACATAACCATTATTGGTAGCTGTACAACCACTAAAAGCTGTGTAGCAATGGCTTGTTTGGGTTTGTTTTGGAAAGTTCTCAACTAAGGGAAATTTTTAATATATTTGAATGTTCAGTGTTTGAATGATGCCAGTATCTACATGCACTGCAAAACGCTAATTTACTAAAATGCTACCAAAACCCAAAACCATACTAGCCTTACTTCTCATAGTGCTCCTACTATTACTAATCCCATTAATAGCGATGCAATTTACCAATGAAGTTAATTGGTCTGTTATGGATTTTGTAATGGCTGGAATTTTGCTTTTTGGTGCGAGTTTGGCTATTGACTTTGTAGTACAAAAAGTAAAAAGCAGCAAAAATCGAATTATAATTTGTGCAATTATTTTAATCCTTCTTTTATTGATTTGGACTGAACTTGCTGTTGGTGTTTTTGGTAGTCCAATTACTGGGCATTAAATTTTAAACACAAAAGTCACAAAAGTTTTTGATATTCTTTTTGTGACTTTTGAGTTAAAAAAACCTCGTCTATTTCTAAACAAGGTTTCAATAATATTTAATCTATTTTCTATTTTCTTTCAGGAATATTTTCCAAAATCTCCAAAACAAATTTATAAAATTTTTGTGAAGACGAAATACTTGCTCTTTCATCTGGTGAATGCGCACCATGAATTGTTGGTCCGAACGAAATCATGTCCATTTCTGGATAATTTGTGCCTAAAATCCCACATTCTAAACCAGCGTGACATGCTGCTACATTTGGTTTTGAACCATTTTGCTTTTCGTATATTTTTACCAATAAATCCAATATTTCTGAATTTACATTTGGTGTCCAACCTGGATAACTTCCCGAACATTCTACTTCACAACCAAATAATTCATAAGCCGAACGCAACGCATTAGCTAAGTCAAATTTAGAACTTTCAACAGAAGAACGTGTTAAGTTTTGAATCGTGATTTCACCCTCTTTTACAATAACACGAGCAATATTATTAGAAGTTTCTACTAATCCAGGAATATCAGCACTCATTCGGTAAACGCCATTGTGAGCTGCATAAATCCCGCGAATCAATCCTTCTTGAACGCCTAAATCCATTACTTTACTTGGCAAATCGCATTTCACGATTTCTATAGTAAGATTTGGCTCCATTGTTTTAAATTCTGTTTTGATATCACCAATAATTTCTTGCATATCAAACATAAAAGCCTCGTCATACATAGAGGCAACAATCACTTTAGCATTACTTTCGCGAGGAATTGCATTACGCAAACTTCCACCAGAAATTTCAGAAATTTGAAGTCCAAAATTCTCAAATCCGTCAAATAATAAACGGTTCATGATTTTATTTGCATTACCTAAACCTTTGTGAATATCCATTCCTGAATGCCCACCGTTTAAGCCTTTTACGGTAATTATATATCCAACAGAACCTTCTGGAGTTTCTTCTTCGTTGTAGCTTCTGTTTGCCGTTACGTCAATTCCACCAGCACAACCAATTCCGATTTCGTCGTCTTCTTCGGTATCCATATTCAACAGAATTTCTCCTTTTAAGATTCCGCCTTTTAAATTCAAAGCACCTGTCATTCCAGTTTCTTCATCGATTGTAAAAAGTGCGTCAATTGCTGGATGCGCAATGGTTTTACTTTCCAAAATCGCCATCATCATGGCTACTCCAAGTCCGTTATCGGCACCAAGAGTTGTTCCGCGAGCACGAACCCAGTCGCCATCAACATACATATCAATTCCTTGTGTATCAAAATCGAAATTGGTATCGTTATTTTTTTGGCACACCATATCCAAATGTCCTTGAAGTACAATTGGTTTGCGGTTTTCCATTCCGGCAGTGGCAGATTTTCTGATAATTACGTTTCGGATTTCATCTTCAAAAGTTTCTAATCCTAAACTTGTTCCGAAGTTTTTCATGAATTCAATAACACGATCTTCTTTTTTAGATGGGCGTGGTACTGCGTTTAAATCGGCAAATTTGTTCCAAAGGTCTTTTGGTTCAAGGTTTCTAATTTCTTGGCTCATTGTATTTTAGTTGTTTGTTGACACAAACTTCACAAATTTGTGAAGTTGTTATTTTAATTGTAATAAATTTAAAAGATTATTATTTATAGTATTTATAACATCATTATTCAATTCTCCTAATTTACCGAGAATTAAATCTTTATCTAATGTTGTGATTTTTGATAAACGAAGTAAGGAAGTTTTCTTTAAACCATTGATTTTATTTGCTTCAATTTCTATATCAAATTGGTTTTGCCATTTGAATTGTGTTGTAATAAAAGCTACAATTACATCCATTTCAGAAACCATTAAAATTAATGCTGGTCGAACTTTCTCTCCTTTCAAATCAGTAAACGGAAAAGAAAGAAGTACTAAATCTCCTTTCTTCATTGATATTTTTCTTTTACATCGCTTACTTGATAAAGTTCTTCTTCATTATGAAGAAATTCATAAGTTTTAGAATTGGATGCTAATGACTTTATTCCTTCAGAAATTATTTTATCGTCAATTCTTGCCGTCAAAAAACTAACATAATCAGACACTTCCTGAAGTCTGTTATCAGAAAGCTGATTTAGTTTTTCAACGGTGTTTTTAATAAGTTCTTCTCTTGACATTTAATTTTCAAAATTAATTTCATCACAAATTTACGAAAAAAGAATTACGAGTTCTTTATTTATAAGTATTTTTATAGCAAATTTAATAGTTTGAAACGCAAATACATTCTTCCTTTATTCTTAATCATTCAGATTTTGTTTCTGAAAATAATTGCTTTTTTTCCAGAAGTTGTGGAACGATTTTACAGCAACGGTTTGTATGTTTTTATTTCTAAAATTTCTCGAACGGTTTTAGGAAAAATTCCTTTTTCGATTGGTGATGTTTTGTACGGAATTATAGTTGTTTATATTTTAATTCAAATTTTTAAAAACCGAAAAACTTGGAAGTTGAATTGGAAAGACAATTTGTTGAAAGTTGCTAGTTTTATTTCAGTTGCTTATTTTATGTTTCATTTGCTTTGGGCATTTAATTATTATCGTGTTCCGTTATTTGAAAA
>CANCFZ010000171.1 GCA_947377425.1 Flavobacteriaceae bacterium | reverse complement strand
ACAGTAGTCTAAATTATGGCAATATTTAATTTTCAAAAGCCCGATAAAGTTATCATGATCGATTCAACCGATTTTGAAGGTAAGTTTGAGTTCAGACCTTTAGAACCTGGTTACGGATTGACTGTTGGTAATGCACTTAGAAGAGTTTTACTTTCTGCTTTAGAAGGTTATGCTATCACTTCTACAAGGATTGAAGGTGTAGAGCATGAGTTTTCTACTATTCCAGGAGTTGTTGAAGATGTTACCGAAATCATTTTATGTCTAAAACAGGTACGTTTCAAACGTCAAATTGAAGACATAGACAACGAATCAGTAACAATATCTATAACTGGAAAAGAGCAAATTACTGCTGGAGATTTTCAAAAATTTATTTCTGGTTTTCAAGTACTGAACCCAGAATTAGTTATCTGTAATCTTGATGCAAAAGTTAATTTCAATATGGAATTAACAATTGAAAAAGGAAGAGGATACGTTCCTGCAGAAGAAAACAAAAAGCAAAATGCTGCGATTGGTACAATCTTTACTGATTCTATCTTTACTCCAGTTAAAAACGTGAAATATACAATTGAAAATTTCCGTGTAGAGCAAAAAACAGATTATGAAAAATTAGTTTTTGAAATAAAAACTGATGGTTCAATTAATCCAAAAGATGCTCTTACAGAAGCTGCAAAAGTATTAATTCACCACTTCATGTTATTCTCAGATGAGAGAATTACTCTTGAGGCAGATGAAATCGCTCAAACAGATTCTTATGATGAGGAGTCATTACACATGAGACAATTGCTTAAAACTAAGCTTGTTGATATGGATTTATCTGTTAGAGCATTAAATTGCTTAAAAGCAGCTGAAGTTGATACATTAGGAGACCTTGTCTCTTTTAACAAACACGACTTAATGAAGTTCCGTAATTTCGGTAAAAAATCTTTAACAGAACTAGACGAACTAGTAGCAGTTAAAAACTTAACCTTCGGAATGGATTTGTCAAAATATAAATTAGATAAAGACTAGTTCTTTATTCAAGTTAAATAGCATTTAAAATGAGACACGGAAAAAAATTTAATCACTTAAGCAGACAGACTGGACATAGAAAATCTATGTTAGCTAATATGGCTTGTTCACTTATTGAACACAAACGTATTAACACAACTGTTGCCAAAGCAAAAGCACTTAAACAATTCGTTGAGCCGCTTATAACAAAATCAAAAGAAGATACTACTCACAATCGTCGTATAGTATTTGCTTACCTAAGAAATAAATATGGTGTTACTGAACTTTTCAGAGAAGTAGCAGCTAAAGTTGGTGATCGTCCGGGTGGATACACTCGTATCATCAAAGTTGGAAACCGTTTAGGTGATAATGCTGATATGGCAATGATCGAGTTAGTAGATTTCAATGAAATTTACAACGGTGGTAAAAAAGAAGAGAAAAAAGCTAAAAGCCGTCGTGGTGGAAAAGCTAAAAAATCTGAAACTCCTGCAACTGAAACTTCAGCTCCTGAAGCTGCTGCAGAAGAAACTACCGATTCAGCAGAATAATGAATTCAATTTCATAAAATATAAAGGATAAACATTCAAGTTTATCCTTTTTTTTTATGCTCAAATTTTTAATATTGATAAATATTTGTAGCGAATGGTATGGGCTTTATCAGTAATCTATTTTCCTGCTGCCTTTCCAAAGCTCGCTAAAAAAAAGCGAGGCTTTTCCCTTGCATCAGGGCTAAATAGCAATCTAATGGAATGTTTATAAACTTTAATAAATCACTTTAGAATTATAAAAGTTTAACTTAAATTTGCAAAACATCAACTAACTACTTTCACTAACTACATCAAATGAAATACACAAAAAGACCACAAGCCATCTTACTACTTGCTGACGGAACCATTTTTTACGGTAAATCAATCGGAATTTCAGGAACAACTTTCGGAGAAGTATGTTTCAATACCGGAATGACAGGTTATCAAGAAATCTTTACAGACCCTTCCTATTTTGGACAAATTATGGTAGCGACCAATCCACACATTGGTAATTACGGTGTAAATGCCAATGAAGTAGAATCTGAAAAAATTATGATTTCAGGTTTAGTTTGTAAAAATTTCAGCTTCAATCATTCGCGACCTGATTCCGAAAGTAATCTATACGATTATTTTGAAAAACAAAATCTAGTTTGTATTTCAGACGTTGATACCAGAGCTTTAGTAAGTTATATTCGAGATAATGGAGCACAAAATTCGGTAATATCAACTGATGGAACTTCAATAGAAGAATTAAAAACACAATTAGCTAATGTTCCTGATATGAAAGGTTTAGAACTAGCCTCTAAAGTTTCAACTAAAGAACCATACTTCTATGGTGATGAAAATGCAACCTACAAAGTTTCAGCTTTAGATTTAGGAATAAAAAGAAACATTCTAAGAAATTTTGATATAAGAGACTGTTACATCAAAGTATTTCCATACAATTCATCATTTGAAGATTTAAAAAAATTTAATCCAGATGGTTATTTCTTATCAAACGGACCTGGAGATCCAGAACCTTTGTCTCAAGTTCAAGAAACTGCGAAACAAATGATAGCTTCAGATAAACCAGTTTTTGGAATTTGTCTTGGTCACCAAATTATAGGTTTGGCTAATGGAGTTTCAACCTACAAAATGTTCAACGGACATAGAGGAATTAATCATCCGGTCATGAATCTATTAACAGGTAAAGGAGAAATAACTTCTCAAAATCACGGCTTCGCTGTCAATAGAGAAGAATTAGAAGGTCATCAAGATTTAGAAATTACCCATTATCATATCAATGACAATACAGTTGCGGGAATGAGAATGAAATCTAAAAACTGCTTCTCAGTACAATATCATCCTGAAGCAAGCCCTGGACCACATGATTCAGCTTATTTATTTGATGAGTTTTTAGTTGCTATTTCAAAAGTAAAGTCACTTCAAGAAGCATAAAAAAAAAGGATTTCTAAATTTATAGATATCCTTTTTGATTTAATCTGTATTTGAAAATTTTTCATACAAATCTTCAAACTGAATATTGTTTTTCAAGAAATTACTGTTGGTAATATACCAACGTTTTAAAAGTTCTCTTTTTGCTAATTGATTTTCGTATAAAGTATTAAAAAATTTATTTTTTGTATCATTATATCGTTGAACTTCATTGTTATAATCTTCAACTTTTATAGAATTATTATCTTCTAAAAATTTATTTTTAAACTTTTGAAAATCCTCATAAACGGTTATGTATTGCTGATAAAGTGGTAGTAATGTTTCATTTTGTTTTAACATAAAATTCACAAACTCTATATTGATATCATTTAAAGAAGTATCAGTAAAATCATTTTTATAAATGTCAGTTTTTATCAAAGATTCTTCTGCTAAATTTGTCATGAAGTTGGTACATTCAATTACGTCAGGTGTATTTCTGTATTTGAATAATTGTGTTATTTTTTCGTCTAACACATTTAGTTTATAAAAAATAAGGTTTTCGTAAGCATTGTATTCAAAAACATTTTTTTTATTGTAGTTTCTTATTGAAATTTTATATTTCAATCCAAATTCTTTTTTTGAACTTTCATAATTCAAAATTTCTAAATAATATTTTGAAATTTCAAATTCTTTATATGCAAAATTCTTATAGATTTCCGAATAATCTAAGCCGCTTTGTACTTTGTAATCATTAAGTTTTAGTGACTTATTTTTCAACAATGTTATTGTTTTGTTATTCAATTTGATGAAAGCATCTCTTAAATTAGTGTCTCCGGATATTCCGATGTCATTCTTTAATAAGTTGATATTCATGTCTTCCAATTTTGTATAGATTCTTTCTAAAGTATTTTGAATTCTGGCATCTGGGCTTGCATCAATGATTGCCGTTGAATATTCCATTAAAGATTCTTTAACGAATAATTCATTTTTTCCAAAGTCATTTATATAAGCTTTGGCATTTCTATAACTTTGTGCATTTCCATTTTGAATTTCCAAAAAGAATACACTTAGCAGTAATGCTTTGATAATAAATGCTTTTAAAACTTTACGGTTTCTCATCAGGTTTACTGAAAATTTTGATTTGACTCGATAAAAATATAAATTTTATTTTAAAGAAAAAAACTCTATAATCCATAAAAAGCAAATTAACACGATTAAGTGTTTTATTTTGTGTTTATTTGTAAGTTATTACACATGTAAATGAAGTTAATTTTCTAAAATTATTTTAAAGATATAAACTTATTTCATTAAATATTATTTTTAAGGTTACTAAATCGATTGAGTTTATAAGTTTTTACAAAAAGCAATGATTTAATTTTGACTTATGCTTAAATTTGTGTGCCTTTTTTTGGCAAAAATGTAATAATCTAACTAAAAAACAAACATAAATAATGAGTATTATTATTAAAGTACACGCAAGACAAATTCTTGATTCAAGAGGAAATCCAACAATTGAAGTTGATGTTGTAACAGAAAATGGTGTTCTTGGACGTGCAGCTGTTCCAAGTGGCGCTTCTACTGGTGAACACGAAGCTGTTGAACTTCGTGATGGAGGAAAAGCTTACATGGGAAAAGGAGTTTTGAAAGCTGTTGAAAATGTAAATACTAAAATAGCACCAGAATTATTAGGCGTTTCTGTTTTTGAGCAAAATCTTATCGATCAATTAATGATTGATTTAGACGGAACTGAGAATAAAGGAAATCTTGGTGCTAATGCTATTCTTGGAGTTTCTTTAGCTGCTGCAAAAGCTGCTGCAAATGAATTAGGTTTGCCTTTATATCGTTATGTAGGTGGTGTTTCTGCTAATACTTTACCAGTTCCAATGATGAATATCATTAATGGAGGTTCTCACTCGGATGCGCCAATTGCATTTCAAGAGTTTATGATTATGCCTGTTAAAGCAACATCTTTTACACATGCTATGCAAATGGGAACTGAAATTTTTCACAACTTGAAAAAAGTATTACACGATAGAAATCTTTCGACAGCTGTTGGTGACGAAGGTGGTTTTGCTCCAAACCTAGCTGGCGGAACAGAAGATGCCATTGAAACTATTAAAATTGCTGTTGAAAATGCAGGATATAAATTTGGTGACGAAGTAATGATTGCTTTAGACTGTGCGGCTTCTGAATTTTATGTTGACGGAAAATACGACTATACCAAATTTGAAGGACC
>CANCFZ010000170.1 GCA_947377425.1 Flavobacteriaceae bacterium | reverse complement strand
ATTATGTTATAGCTTGTGTTGGCGGCGGAAGCAATGCTGCCGGTGCTTTTTACCATTTTTTAGATAATGAAAAAGTGAACTTAATTGCTGTTGAGGCTGCTGGAAAAGGAGTTGACTCTGGCGAAAGTGCGGCAACATCTATATTAGGAAAAATCGGGATTATTCACGGAAGTAAAACGTTATTAATGCAAACTAATGACGGACAAATAACCGAACCTTATTCCATTTCCGCAGGATTGGATTATCCTGGAGTTGGACCATTGCATTCGCATTTATTTGAAACAAAAAGAGCCGAATTTATAGCAATCACTGATGATGAAGCCATGCAAAGCGGTATAGAATTATCAAAAACAGAAGGTATAATTCCAGCAATTGAAACGGCACACGCGTTTTCTGTTTTAAACAAAAAGAAATTCAAACCAACTGATATTGTTGTTATTAATCTTTCAGGTCGTGGCGATAAAGATTTGAATACGTATATTGATTATTTTAAATTATAAGAAATGAACAGAATAAATTCCAAATTATCCGAAGATAAAAAACTGCTATCTATCTATTTTACAGCAGGATATCCAACTATAAACGATACCGTTTCTATTATTGAAGAATTAGAAAAAAGTGGTGTTGATATGATTGAAATTGGTTTGCCTTTTAGTGATCCATTAGCAGATGGTCCAACTATTCAAGCTAGTTCTACTGCGGCTTTACATAACGGAATGACAACCGAATTACTGTTTGAACAACTCAAAAACATTCGTCAAACTGTAAAAATTCCGTTATTGATAATGGGCTATTTTAATCCGATGTATCAATATGGAATTGAGGCTTTTTGCCAGAAGTGCAATGAAATTGGAATTGACGGATTGATTATACCAGACTTACCGTTAAAAGAATATCAAGAGCAATATAAAGAAGTATTTGAATTGAATAATCTCAAAAATATTTTCTTAATAACACCTCAAACATCTGATAAACGAATTCAAGAAATTGATGCGGTTTCAGACAGTTTTATTTACATGGTAAGTAGCGCGAGTGTAACAGGAAGTAGTGTTGGATTTGGCAAAAATGAGAGCAATTATTTTGAACGAATTGCAGCATTAAATCTAAAAAATCCACAAATTATTGGCTTCGGAATTAACTCCAAAGAGGCATTTAATACTGCACTAAAACATCAAAAAGGCGCTATAATTGGTAGTGCTTTTATCAATTTCATTACTTCAAATGAAATTTCAAACATTAAATCATTTGTTAATCAATACATTTAACTAAAATTGTTTAAATATTTGAATATTATTTTATTAATAAAAGAGTATAGATAAATACTATAACTATTTCCATGTTAAAGAAACGTTAACTTTTATTTAAACAAATGTTTAATTTAAACAATTGTTTAATTTTGTGTTCGATTTTAAAACTAAATATTAGTAATGGAATTTAATGAAAAACAAATAGAAATTCTTTTAGTAGCCGAACAGCTTTTTGCTGAAGAAGGTTTTGATGGAACTTCTGTTAGAGAAATAGCCAAAATTGCCAATATTAACGTAGCGATGATTTCGTATTATTTTGGTTCTAAAGAAAAACTTTTAGAGTCAATGGTTGTCTATAGAATATCCGGAATGAAATTACAACTTGAAAATCTAATTCAAGAAAACATCACTCCTATTGAAAAAATTGATAAGTTAATTGAGTTTTACATCAAGCGTGTTTATAACAATCGATGTATTTATCAAATTCTACACTTTGAACTATCAAATAAAAAAAGAGAAATCAATTTAGATGCCTTCACTCAAGTGAAAAATGAAAACTTAAAACTATTAGAGAGTATTATTAAAGAAGGTCAATTGCAAGGTTTATTTCAACCCAATATCACTATTGAATTAATATCACCAACAATAATAGGAGCACTTACTCATTTTCATATGAACAAGCCTTATTTTTCTGAAATTTTAGGTTTAAAATCTGAACAAGAATACGAAAATTATGTGATGACAACGTTCACAAAACACATTCAAAAAACCATCAAAGCCCTACTCGTTTATGAAGACAAATAGAATTGTAACCCTCTTTATTTTTCTAATAAGCATTTCGTTTGGATATGCACAACAGAAAAAAACAATGTCACTGAAAGATGCCATTTCGCTAGTAATTTCAAACAGTAATGAAGCCGTTTTAGCCAATACTAAAGTGGTTACTTCTCAATTGGAATTGGAAACGATGAAAAACAATCAATATCCAAATGCAAAAATCTCTGGACAATACATGCGATTGACCGGTGCTAATGTAACTTCGCATTTAGGTGGTTCGAGTGGCGGATTGGATGTAAGCCAGTTGATGCTTGGTCAAGCTTCGGTTTCAATGCCTGTTTTTAGTGGCTTTAAACTTAAAAATAGTATTGCAGCATCTGAAAATTTGTATAAATCTCAAACATTTTCGGCTTCACACACAAAAGAACAATTAGCATTAGAAACTGTCGAGTTATTTGCAAGTCTTTACAAATCGCAAGAAATGGTTAAACTGTTCCAAGAAAATTTAAAAAGCGCACAACAACGAACCAAAGATTTTTTAGCCATGGTTGATAACGGCTTAATGGCACGAAATGATTTATTAAAAGCCCAATTACAAGAATCAAATATTCAGCTTTCTTTAGATAATGCCATTAAAAATGTAAACGTTGTAAACTATCGATTGGTTACACTTTTAGGATTAACTGAAAACACTATAATAGATATTGATATTAATACGGTAAAAAGCGATATGGCAAAAAATCAATTAGTAAACACTAATGGACAACGCAATGATTTAGAAGCATTAAGTTTCCAACAAAAAGCCTCAGAAGCTGGAATTAAAATTGCAAAAGCTGGATATTATCCATCATTTTCATTATCGGGCGGATATATTGCTTTAGATTTAAAAAATACTTTAACAGTTACAAATGCTATGAACTTTGGCGCAGGAATAAATTATGATATTGCTTCTATTTTTAAAAATGGAAAAGAAGTAAAATTAGCCAAAAGCAAAGCCGAACAAACTACTCAAGCCATTGCAATTTTAAATGACAAGATAAAAGAGGAAACTCAAGAAGCACAAGAAAATTACAATCTTTCATTAAAACAAAACAAAGTTTACGGATTAGCAGTAGAACAATCGGAAGAAAATTTTAGAATTGTAAAAGACAAATACGATAACAGTCTGTCAACAACCAACGATTTATTGGAAGCCGACGTTCAACAGTTACAAAGCAAAATTAACTTAGCATTATCACAAGCCGACATTGCCTTAAAATATTATCAATTGCAATTTGCATCCGGAAAATTAATCAACTCATTCAACTTATCTACTAAATAATAGCATCATGGAAAAGACTCAAACTAATAAAAAATTTATATTCATTTTTGCCACTTTAATCCTTCTTGGAGGAAGCTATGGCGTATATAAATACATGCATTCACTAGCTCATGAATCAACGGATGATGCTCAAATTGAAAAAAACATGAATCCAATTATTCCAAGAATAGCTGGATATGTGACCAAAGTATATGTAAAAGACAATGACTTTGTAAAAAAAGGCGATACTTTATTTACTATTGACAACAGAGATTATTTGGTAAAAGTAGAAGAAGCAAATGCAGCTTTAGTTTCATCTGAAGGAAGTTATGAAGCTTCAAAAGCTGATATTGGAACAGCGCAAGCTAACGTTTCGGTTTCTGATGCCAATGTGCAATCTGCTGGTGGAAATATAGAAACGGCAAAAATTAGATTAAATCGTGCTTCAAATGATTTTGATCGTTATGCTAATTTGTATAAAAATCATTCGATTACCAAGCAACAATTTGAACAAGCCGAAGCTGCTAAATTGGAAGCGCAAAGTCAATTAAGAATTCTTCAAGAACAACAAAAAGCTAGTGCGTTTCAAAAAAATGTAGCTTCAGCGAGAACCAATGTTTCTAACAAACAAGCCGAAGTTGCTTCTGCAAATATCAAACGTGCCCAAGCGGTTTTAGAAGCTGCCAAATTAAATTTGACTTATACAGTAGTAACTGCAGCTATTGACGGACAAGTATCTAAAATATCTATTCAACCAGGGCAATTTTTACAACCAGGGCAATCGTTATTCTATATCATCAACAATTCAGAAGCATGGGTAACGGCTAACTTTAAGGAAACTCAATTGAATAAAATGATTGTAGGTCAAAAAGTAACATTAAAAGTTGATGCTTATCCCGATACTGAATTCAACGGAACTGTTACTAGTTTTTCACCAGCAACTGGTGCTAGATTTTCGATTTTGCCACCAGATAATGCTACTGGAAATTTCGTAAAAACAATTCAACGTTTGCCAGTTAAAATTTCAATTGATGCTGATAATGATGCTGAAAAAATAAAATTATTACGACCAGGAATGAATGTTGATGTTGACGTTCATATTAAATAATATCAAATATTAGATTTTAGATATTAAATATACTAAAAATGGAAATTTAGTTTTTTAAAGTTATTTCGATATCTACTATCTAAAATCAAAAATCTAATATCAAAATGGTACAAGCAGACGATTTAGTAGAATACGGCCTTAGAAGGGTTATTATAACAATAACTGCGGTAATGTGTGCTTTGCTAGAAATTGTTGATACAACTATCGTAAATGTCGCGCTAACCAACATGAGAGGTAGCCTTGGTGCTACGCTTACCGATGTAGCTTGGGTAATTACGGCTTATGCAATTGCTAATGTAATTGTGATTCCGATGACGAGTTGGTTATCACAACAATTTGGAAGACGTAATTATTTTGCGGTTTCAATTATCATATTTACTACTGCTTCATTTCTATGTGGAAACGCAACCAATATTTGGGAATTAGTAGCCTTTAGATTCATTCAAGGTCTTGGTGGTGGCGCTTTATTAGTTACCGCTCAAACTATTATTACCGAAAGTTATCCAGCAGCTAAACGTGGAATGGCTCAAGCAATATATGGAATGGGGGTTATTGTTGGACCAACATTAGGGCCGCCATTAGGTGGTTATATTGTGGATCATGCTTCATGGCCATTCATTTTTTATATCAATATTCCAATCGGAATTATCGCCACAATTTTGACCTTAACTTTTGTGAAAAGTCCAAAATACGGTGAAAAATTAAAAGTCAATCAAGTCGATTGGTTGGGAATTT
>CANCFZ010000169.1 GCA_947377425.1 Flavobacteriaceae bacterium | reverse complement strand
ACTCGTGATAAATTTTACGATTTAACACAAGAAAAAACAGGATCACAAACCTTATATTTCTCTGCAAATCCTAATGGTGAAGCAGAAGTTGTAACGATATTATTGCGTCAAGTTGGAAGCGTTAAGAAACTAAAATGGGATGTTGATTTCACAGATATTGCCATAAAAGGTCGTGCTTCTCGTGGAAATACGGTTACCAAATATCCAATCAAGAAAATCGAATTGAAGGAGAAAGGAATTTCAACTTTGCGTCCGAGAAAAGTTTGGTTTGATGATACTGTTCAAAGATTGAATGTAGATGGAAGAGGCGAGTTGTTGGGCGAATTCAGACCAAACGACCGACTTTTAATAATCAATCAATCTGGTAAATTGAAAACAATTATTCCAGAATTGACAACCCATTTCGACGAAGATATGATTGTAATGGAAAAATGGAATCCGAAGAAACCAATTGCTACCATTTATTATGATGGAGAAAAAGAGCGTTATTTTATCAAACGATTCTTGGTTGAAAATGAAAACAAAGAAGAGATTTTTATTACTGAACATGAAAAATCACAATTGGAAATTGTTTCTACCGATTGGCGACCAGTTGCCGAAATTATTTTTGCTAAAGTAAAAGGCGTTCAAAAAGAAAATCAAACCATTAATTTGGAGGAATTTATTGCTATAAAAGGTATAAAAGCTATTGGAAATCAATTAACTGCTGATAAGTTAAAACAAGTAAATTTATTAGAATCGTTGCCTTATGAAGAAATAGAAGAAGTGGTTGAAGAACCAGAATCTTCAGAAGAGGTTGATGAAAATATTCAAACTGAATTGGACGACGACGGACAAATTACTTTGTCTTTAGAATAAAAAAATAGTAGCCACAGATTCACAGATTATTTTATTTTGTATATAAAAATCTGTGAATCTGTGGCTATAAAAAAACTTTATAGATTATTAAAATAATGTCAACATTTCCATCCGATATTGAGATTGCGCAAAATGCAACTTTAGAACACATTAAAGTAATAGCCGAAAAAATAAACATTCCGGAGGACGATTTAGAATACTACGGAAAGTATAAAGCTAAATTGCCTTTAACATTGCAAAGAGAAAACCCAAAAGGTAAATTAATTTTGGTTTCGGCTATGTCACCTACTAAATATGGTGAAGGAAAAACCACGATGTCTATTGGTCTAACTGACGGATTGAATTATATTGGTAAAAAAGCTATCGGAGTTTTACGAGAACCATCACTCGGACCAGTTTTTGGTTTGAAAGGCGGTGCTGCAGGTGGCGGTTATGCTCAAGTGGTTCCGATGGAAGATATTAATTTGCATTTTACTGGCGATTTTTCAGCTATTGAAAAAGCTAATAATTTACTTTCTGCGGTAATTGATAATAATCTTCAAAATCCGAAATATTCTTTAAACCTAGATCCAAAATCTATTTCATGGAAACGTGTAATGGACATGAATGATCGTTCGCTCCGCCATATAATAATAGGAGTAGGAGCGAAAGCAAATGGAACGATGCGAGAAGATGGTTTCAACATAACACCAGCTTCGGAAGTTATGGCGATTCTTTGTTTGTCGAAAGATTTAGAAGATTTGAAATTCCGATTAGGAAATATTTTTGTTGGAAAAACTTTGGATGGAAAAGCGATTTTTGCAAGAGATTTAAAAGTAGTAGGAGCAATGGCAGTTTTACTAAAAGATGCTTTGAAACCAAATTTAGTACAAACATTGGAAGGAAATCCAGCCATTCTTCATGGTGGTCCATTTGCAAGTATTGCGCAAGGAACGAATACAGTTATTGCTACTAAAATGGGACTTTCGCTTGGGGATTATGTAGTGACCGAAGCAGGATTTGGTGCTGATTTGGGTGCTGAAAAATTCTTTCATATAAAATGTGGACAAAGCGGATTGAAACCTGATGCAGTTGTTTTAGTTGCAACGATTAGAGCAATTAAACATCATGCTGGTTTGAGTTCAGAAGATTTTAAAACTGAAAATGTTACTGCGATTGAAAAAGGATTTTGCAACTTAGAAAAGCACATCGAAAATATTCAGAAATTTGGAATAAATCCTGTGGTAAGTATCAATGCTTTTCCAGATGATACACAAGCAGAATATGATAAATTAAAAGCCTTGTGTTTGGCAAAAGGTGTTACTGCTATTGTTAGTACAGCTTTTGTTGAAGGCGGAAAAGGGTCGGCTGCATTGGCGGAAAAAGTAGTTGCCGAAATCATTAAAGGCGAAGCAAACTTTAAACCTTTATATCAAAAAGAAGATTCTATTGAACACAAAATAAATACTATTGCCAAAGAAATTTATGGAGCAGATTTAGTTGAGTTTTCTTCAAAATCTAAAACACAATTGAAAATGATCAATGACTTAGGTTTTAATGATTTTCAGATTTGTATGGCAAAAACTCCAGCCAGTTTTTCGGATAATGAGAAGATAATTGGTCGTCCAATGGATTTTACAATTACAGTTCGTGAGTTTGAAATTGCTAGTGGTGCAGGATTTATTGTTCCGTTACTTGGTGATGTTATGAGAATGCCAGGATTGCCTTCAGTTCCTAATGCAGAACATATTGATATTGATAATGAGGGCAGAATTACAGGATTGTCTTAGAAATTTTGAATAAATAAATAATACCATAACTATCTAACCCTGATGGGAATGGAAATAAAAAAATGGTCACTGAGGTTCTCGAAGTGACCATTTTTTTATTGTAAAGTACAGCAGGAACAGGGTTTACAAATAAAACCCAAACCATTCGTTCCTAAAATTAATTAGTTATATCTTCATCTTTCAGTTTTTCATCTACAATTTCGTTGTTGTGTAGTTTCACGGCTTTGTTGTTTTTGCGCATTTTGATGTTTAAAAATTCTACAAAAAGTGAGAAAAAAATTGAGAAATATAAATAGCCTTTTGGTATGCTTGAGACTTCAGTTTCGTTGCCAAATCGGAAATGCGCCAAGTGCGAACCTTCGGCCAAAAGCATTACTCCAATTAGGATTAAGAAGGACAAACCAAGAATTTGAATAGTTGGATGCTCGTTTACAAATTTAGAAACTGGTCCGGCGAAAATCATCATGATTCCAATTGAAATTACGATTGATAAAATCATGATTATTAGAGCACCTTCGTAACCAAAACCGCCTTCTGTTGGTGTTTTCATGCTAATCATTCCGATTGCTGTTAGAATACTATCGAAGGAAAAAACGATGTTTAATAATGCAATTTGCAATACGGCAGCAGATAAACTACTTGCAGATTTTCCTGCAGCGCCTTCTTCTTCGCCTTCCATTTTGTGGTGAATTTCGGAAACTGATTTGTACAATAAAAACAGTCCACCACCAAAAATAATGATACTTTGTCCGGTTACATGTGCTTCAAAAAATCCCCAATCGATATGAATTAAAGTTTTTTGTAAACTCAAAACCCAAGTGATTCCAAATAATAAAATGATTCTGAAAACCATTGCTAAAGTCAATCCGATGCGTCTGGCTTTGGGTTGGTCTTCTTGTCTGAGTTTTCCTGAAACGATAGATAAGAAAACGATGTTGTCGATTCCTAAAATGATTTCTAAAAAAGTTAGGGTTAAAAGTGCTACCCAAGCATTTGGATTGGAAATTAATTCGATCATTGAATGGTGTAAATTATGTTTTGTAAAGTAGTTTTACGCAATTAATTGATTTTTGTTACAGTTCCGATTTGTTTTTTTGATTCACCTACAAACGAATATTCAAAGGTATAAGTTTTTCCTTTTGTAGTTAGAAATCGCATTGAAATCGCATTTTTTTCAACCATATTTCTAGGATGTAATTTTTGAAGAATAAATTCGTAGTCATTTACCCAACGTACAGAAGCGGTGTCGGTTCGACCTTTGTAGATCTCGATTTGTAATTTTTCGGTTCTTTCAAATGTTGTAATTTCTTTTTTGCCGTTGACTTCTTGTATGAATTCAAATTTACCAGTTTTGAACTCTTTTGGATTGCATTCGGGTTGTTTTTGGCAAGATAAAAAAGATATTGCTAAAAGAAATAATAGTGTTTGTTTCATTGTTATTGTAACTTATTTAATTCGTCATCAGTAAAATTCTTGATGCTTTTTTCTTTCGCAAATTTATCGCTGTTATAGGAATTGGATTTGTTTTTGGGAATCGAAAGTGAATTCCACTCCGATTGTTTTAACATTTTAGCATAAAAAACTATCTGACCAATGTGATAAGGATAATGTGCTAATTGACGATTGATAGCTTCTATAACTGTATGACCTTCGTTTCTGATATAAATAATTGTTGAAAGTTGTTCTGGTTTTAAAGAATTTAGAGCTTCAAAAAAACAATTCCATCCTATGTTCCAAGATTGCAAAAGTTTTTCTTTGGTCTTTAGAATTTCTTCGAATTCAGCATCTCGATTACGCCATTCTTTTTCACCATCAGAAGTTAGAAAATCTGTCCAACGCGATAACATATTACCAGAAATGTGTTGAACAATTGTTGCAATAGAATTAGTATCTTCATTTATAGTAACAAATAATTGCTCTGGTTCTAATTGCTCCATAGCTTTTTCTCCCAACGTTTTGTAGTAGAGAAATTGTTTTTTGGTACTTTCTAAATAGCTATTGTTTATCATTGAATAAAGCGTCTGTCATGGTTTTTAATCCTTTGAAAGCCAGAAATACTGATGTTACACACAACAAACATCCAATTACTAAAACCAAATAATGCCAATTGGTGTGTTTGTTCATAAATGCATTATACATTATACTTGGTCCAATAAACATCAGTGGTAAAGCACCAAATAAATATTTTACGCCTTTGGCTAATAAATCTTTGTTAGTTGCCATAATTAAAAACGAATTTGAATGCCGTAACCTCTTTGATTACCAATTAAATTGACTTCAAAATTAGAATCGGTACTTCCAACATTTTTCAATTCACTGTTGTATAAATCTATTCCTTCTTTGATTTTTTTATTTTTTCCAGACAATATAGGAATTGCAACAAGTAGTGAACCTGCGCCTACATATGTAGCAGCTGTTGGATAATGTACATCAGAAACTAATCCGACAACCAAATCGGTTATAACTAATGCGCCTCCAAATCCAATTAAAAAACCACCTGTTGATTCTTTGCTTAGTCCGGATTTGAATCTTCGTAACGCTTTGTAATTAGTTTC
>CANCFZ010000168.1 GCA_947377425.1 Flavobacteriaceae bacterium | reverse complement strand
GCAATTGAAAAAGCAAAAGAAGCTGCAGCACCATTAATGGATAAAGCAGAAGAATATGTAGATATTGCAAAAGAAAAAGTAAGTGAGTACGTTCCTGCTGCTAGTGAAGCTATTGACAACGCAGTTGAAACTGTAAAAGAAAAAGCAAGCGAATTATCTGACAAAGCAGAAGAAATGGCTGGAAATGCTATAGAAACCGTTAAAGAAAAAGTACATTCTTTTACAGATGACGCCAACGAAGAAGCAGCTCTAAAACCAGCAGAGGAAACTAACAGAGTTGAAGAAGACGCTGATTAATTTCAGAAAAAAGTTTATCTTTGAAAAAATTTAATCACGCTACAATAGCGTGATTTTTTTATAGTATTATGGAAGCAAAACAAGACTTTTTCTCATTCGAAAATTACAGCAAAGGATTTTTACAAATACTTGTTGATTATTCACCTAAGTTAATCTCAGCAATAATAATTCTATTTGTTGGTATTTATGCCATTAGATTAATCAATAGATTGGTAAAGAAAATCATGATTAAACGAAATTTAGACCCAACATTATCTAAATTTTTAGCCGATATTTTAATTTGGGTTTTACGCGTTTTATTATTTGTAACTTTTATTTCTAGACTCGGAATAGAAACTTCGTCATTTGTTGCAATATTGGGAGCCGCTGGTTTAGCTGTTGGATTATCATTACAAGGATCATTATCCAATTTTGCCGGCGGAATGTTGATTATAGTATTTAAACCATTTCGTGTTGGAGATACTATTGAAGCGCAAGGTGTGATTGGAACTGTTTCTGAAATTCAAATTTTTGTAACTAAATTAATTTCTGCTAATAATCAAACTATTTTTGTTCCAAATGGGATTTTATCTAACGGAATTATCACCAATTTATCTGTTGCAGGAATGAGAAGAATGGATTTAGTATTTTCACTTTCGTATGCTACCGACATTAAAGTAGCTAAAGATATTGTTATGGAAGTGATGAAAAATCACCCTAAAGTTTTAAAAACTCCAGAACCAGTTGTTCTTGTAAGAGATTTAACTGATAGTGCGATTCATCTTGCAATTCGTCCGTGGTCTAAAAATGAAGATTTCGGACAAGTATCTTCTGATATTTTGCAACAATGCAAAACTGCTTTTGATGAAAAAGGAATTACAATTCAACCTTTTGTTAGAGATGTATCTAAATAATTATTTGGCAAACATAAAATCTTTCAAATAATAAGGTTCAAAATAAGCAACATCAACAAAATCATTATTTTGAAATTTTTTATATGAAATAGCGCTCATTTCGTTTGCAGATGGAAATACAATTTCATCCAAGAAAATAAAATTAGTCTTCTTCAAAACCTCTTTTGCTTTTTCGTTACTGTCTCCAATGAAATAAATTATTTCAGCTTGATTTACGAATCTTTCTTCAGTCAAAATTTCCGCTTGAACCTCACGAATCATTTCTTTATTAGAGTTAAAAATAGCACTATAAACTTCCATTCTACGTGCGTCAATCATTGGGACTATCAATCCGTCAATCTGTTTTACTTGATTTGCTAATGAAGTTAAAGTATCAATAGCAATTAAAGGAATCTCTAACGCATAACACAATCCTTTTGCGGCAGAAACTCCAATTCGCAATCCAGTATAAGAACCTGGCCCTTGACTAACAGCGATAGCTTTTAAATCTGACATTAAAACACCAGCTTCTTTGATAATTTCAGTTATGAAAACATGAAGTTTTTCTGCATGAGAATAGCCTTGTTCAGCAATTTCCTTACAAATAATTGTTTCACCATTTTTTGCTAATGAAACTGAACAATTTTTAGTTGCCGTTTCAATATTGAGAATGTAGGTCATTTGTGCCAACTAATTATTTTTTGGGAAGTTTATCCTTTGCAGCACTAACTTTTACTTTATCACCAGAATTCAAATCTTTTGAAACCGTAACATAAGGTCCGGTAATCACTTCATCTCCTTTTTTCAAACCAGACAAAATCTCAATATTAGTATCGTCTTGAATTCCGGTTTTTACAATTCTGATTTTAGCTTTATCGCCAACTTTCACAAAAACACATTCGTATTTTTTATCACTTTTAGACTTTACTTGATCTTTATTGTCTTCTGTCATTTCAAATTTCTTAGTTGCTGCAGTGTCTGATTTTACAACAACAGAACTAATTGGAATTCCAATTACATTTTCTTTTCTTGTTGTAATAATATCAACCGTAGCCGTCATTCCTGGTCTAAATGGAGAATAAGTATCCGGTTTTCCTTGAATCAAATCCATATAAGATTCTTTTAGAATTCTAACTTTTACTTTGAAATTAGTTACCTGATCGGCTGTAGTTGTTGTACTTGCAGAATTAGAAATACTAGTTACAATTCCTTTAAATTCTTTTTTCAAATAAGCATCTACTTGAATTTTGGTTTCATCACCAATGTTAATTTTAACGATATCATTTTCGTTAACATCAACTTCCACTTCCATATTGTTCAAATTGGCAACGCGCAATAGTTCAGTTCCTGCCATTTGTTGTGTTCCTAAAATTCTTTCCCCTAATTCAACACTAAGTTTAGAAATAGTTCCGTCGTTTGGAGAATAAATTGTAGTTCTTCCTAAATTGTCTTTAGCCTCTTTTACAGACGCTGAAGCACTTTGAACATTAAAATAAGCTGTTTGTTTATTGGCTTTAGCTACTTCAAATGAAGCTGTTGCTTTATCCCAATCGGCTTTAGAGATAATTCCTTTGTCGTATAATGTTTTGTTTCTTTCGTAACTTGCTTGTGCTTCTTTGAACGAAGCATCTGCTTGACTAAGCCCAGATTTTGTTCCAGAATAATTAGAAACCGAACGATTTAAACCTGAAGTATACAAATCGGGATTGATGCGAACTAACAAATCGCCCTTTTTCACAACTTGACCTTCTTTTACAGGCAAATCAATAATTTCTCCTGATACTTGAGAGGATATTTTAACTTCAATTTCGGGTTGAATTTTTCCTGTTGCAGAAACAGTTTCAACAATAGTAATTTGATTTGCTTTTGCAATTTCAACCTCTTTAGAATCATCACTTTTTCCGATGACACCTTTAGATTTTAAAACAACTAATAAAACGGCTACTACAACTAGAACTGAAAGCAGTATGTAAATTTTCTTTTTTGACATGACACTATTTTTTTTCAATGATTGGTATTCCGAAATAAAACTCTACAATTTTAACTTTAAAAATATAATCGTATTTCGTTCTTAAAACTTCTGATTGCGAATTTACGTATAACGTTTGCGACTGATTAAAATCGAAACTATTCATCATTCCCACTGCATATTTTTCTTTTGCATAATTAAATGCTTCTTTTCGTGCCTCAAATGCTGCAGTTGCTGCTTCATAAGCATTTAATGCTACTTTTGCATTTGTAATTGCGGTATACACATTTCTTTCTAAATCAAGAACAGCTTGCTTTTCGGTTGTTTTAGAACGCTCCAAAGCTATTTTACTTCGTTCCAAATTATTTTTAGCTGAAAATCCATTCAAAATAGGAACATTTAATTGCACTCCAAAATTATGCCCTTTATTATTGCTAAACTGATCAAAAAATGGAAGTGGCCCTGTTAAAATTGGAGTTCCAGTTCCATCAACACCAATAATTCTATTAGTATAACTTACTCTAGAACTAAAACTATAAAACCCTGTCAAACTTGGTTGAAAAGCACCTTTTGCAATTTTCACATCTTTTTCTGCAATTTCTAAATTGGCTTTAGCAATTTTAAGTTCAACACGATCTTGTTTGGCTTTTTCAACTATATCTTCTGGTTTTTGAAGCATTGTTGTACTTGGTTTTGCTTCATATTCAACATCGGCAATATCAAATGTTTGAAAATCTTCTAATTGAAGCATTTGTGCTAAACTCAATTTGGATATAAATAAATTATTATCGGCAGCAATTACTTTTTGTTTGTCAGAAGCTACTGTTGCTTTTACATCTAATAAATCCCCACGAGCAACTACTCCAGATGCAACCATTTCTTCGCTTCTTTTTTGTTGTTTTTCGTCATAAGCTAATTGCTCATTTTGAACTTTTAAATTTTCTTTATTGAAAAGAATTTGCAAGTAAGCATTGGCAACATTCAACGAAATATCATCTTTCATTTTGGACAACTGATACTGAGCAGCAATTATTGAAAGATTGGCTTTTCGAAGTTTGTTCTGATTTTGAAGTCCGTTATAAATGGTAATATTAGAATTTAAACCCGCAGAAGTAAACTGTGTAGTTTGATTTTCTAATAATCCAGTAGTGATATTTTGATTTAAACCAATATTCCACGAATGTGATGCGTTGGCATTAATACTTGGTAAAAAACTTCCTAAAGCTGCCTTTTTGCTAATAGCTGTAGTTTCTCCATCCAATTCGGTTTGCTTAATTGAAATGTTGTTTTCAAGTGCATAATCTACGCATTCTTTAAGCGACCACTTTTTGTTTTGTGCTTGAGCGTTAATACCCAAGAACAAAAGAAGTAGCATCACTATTTTAAAACTGGTATTTTTCATGTTCTTTTATTCAAAAGTGAAAATAGTATGCAAATTTAATAGTTTTAAAATGAATACAACTAAATTAACATATCCTTATCAGACGTTAAATTGGTTTTTTTGTTACATTCACACCCAAATTAATTTTTGATTTAAAATGAAAAAGATTTTTATTGCAGTAACAGTTGTTGTACTGTTTTCCTCGATTATTGGTTGTTCTTCTACTAATAAAATTGCAACATTAAAACCTGAACCGTCAGAAAATGTTACTATGGCTTATAAAAACACCACTTCTTTTGTGAGTATGCCGATGGAAATTTCACTTAAAGAGATAGAAAATCAACTAAATAAATCGTTGGTGGATTTGATTTATGAGGATACTGTACTAGACGATGATAAAACAGAAATGAAAATATGGAAAACAGCTCCGATAAAATTGATAGAAAAAGATGGAAAGATTGAATCGGTTTTACCTTTGAAAATCTGGTCAAAATTTAAATACGGAACAGATTTTATGGGATTGAACGATACTCGTGAAATTGAATTAAATGGAACTATCACTTTATTAAGCGATGTGAAATTGTCTAATTGGAAAATGAACACGACTTCGGTAATTGAAAGTTTTAATTGGAGTGAAAGTCCGACAATATTGGTTGCTGGAAAGAAAGTTCCAAT
>CANCFZ010000167.1 GCA_947377425.1 Flavobacteriaceae bacterium | reverse complement strand
ATTGCAAAAGAAGTCCGTGGTGAAGTACAAAAGATTGCCAAAAAATATGGTGCGAATGTAAAAATCATTGAAGTTCCACCAGGACCACCAGTTTTATCAACTTTAGTGGCTGAGATTTACGGACCAAATTATAAAGACCAAATCAAAGTAGCTAATCAAGTGAAAGGCATTTTGGAAACAACTTCTGATATCGTAGATGTCGATTGGATGACCGAAGACAATCAAACGGAATACAAACTTGAAGTGGATAAAGAAAAAGCGATGCTAAACGGAATTGCGCCTCAACAAGTAGTTGGAAATCTGACTTATTTATTGAAAGAATATCCAGTTTCTAATTTGTATGATGAAAATTCCAATGATAATGTTGGTATTGTTCTTTCGCTTGACGACAAAGACAAAACCTCATTACAAGACATTGAGAACTTGAAAATAAAAGGCAGTCATGGTAATGTAGTTCCAGTAAGTGATTTGGTAAAAGTGGTTCAAGATACTTTGCAGAAAACTATTTACAGAAAAGACCAAAAGCGTGTAGTTTATGTAACGGCCGATATGGCTGGAGCCTTAGAAAGTCCTGTGTATGCGATTTTGGGAATGAATGAAAAACTTCAAAAAATGCACTTACCAAAAGGATATAAAGTAAACGAATTATACATGGAACAACCATCAGACGAAAGTGATTTTACAGTGAAATGGGATGGAGAATGGCAAATAACCTTAGAAGTATTTCGTGATTTGGGAGTTGCTTTTATGGTGGTTATTGTAATCATTTATATGTTGATTGTGGGTTGGTTCCAAAATTTCAAAACGCCAATGGTGATGATGATGGCGATTCCTCTTTCGTTAATCGGTATTGTTTTTGGACACTGGTTATTGGGAGCATTTTTTACAGCAACATCTTTTATTGGAATGATTGCTTTGGCAGGAGTAATGGTAAGGAACTCTGTCTTGCTCATTGACTTTATCGAAATCCGATTGAATGATGGTATTCCTTTAAAGCAAGCCATTATCGAAGCAGGAGCCGTGAGAACAACACCAATTCTATTAACGACAGGAGCGGTTGTAATTGGTGCATCCATCATATTGTTTGATCCAATCTTTCAAGGATTAGCTATTTCGTTAGTATTTGGTGCTATTGTATCTACAATCTTAACCTTGTTAGTTGTGCCAATAATCTATTATGTAACGGAAAGAAAAAAATGGGAAAAACCAACTGAAGAAATTGAACCAACTAAAACCTTTGATCAAGAACCTAATACCTAAAAAAATGAAACTTTTATTAATAACCGCAGTAGCAGAATTTGGTAAAGAAGTTAAACAAATTCTAAAGAAAGCCAATGTAAAAACCTATTCCTATAAAGAAGTAGTTGGTTACAGAAATGCTTCAGAAGATGCATTAGGAAGCAATTGGTTTGGTACTGAAATGAACGAAAACGAATCGATTATGTTTTATGCATTTATTCAAAAAGAGTATGTGGAACTTGTTTGTGAAGCAGTTGCTGAATTCAATTCAAAACAAGAAACGCTATCGCATATTCATACAGCTGTTTTAAGCATTGAAAAATCAAATTAATTATGAAAACAAGAATTATACACGCAATTGCAGGAAGTTTTATTCTAATCAGTTTATTGCTTTCAATTTATGTAAGTCAGAATTGGCTTTGGTTCACCGTTTTTGTTGGAGCCAATCTTTTACAATCATCAATTACAAAATGGTGTTTGATGGACGATATTTTGACTAAATTGGGAGTAAAAGATTAGTTTAATCAACTTTCATATAAAAAATGTCTAGTAAAAATTAAAAGTAGCTATTTTTATCCAATATAAAATACTTATTATTAGATCTCTAATCTCTCGAAATAAAATGTTGTGTGTTTTTGTCATGCTAACGAAACTGGATTGTGCCGCTTTACACAGAAATTCATTGCGTGTTGAGTAGGTTATAAAAACAAAACCGTTGTCAAGATTTCTCTAGCAACTTAAATTATTGAAAATTAGGTGTTTTTGTGTTTAAAGAAACTAATACGTTCCATTAAGCAACTCACCACCAATAGCAGATTTAGCTTCAATTCCGAGTTTTTTCATCATTTCATAAGTTGTACAAACTGCTGCTGAAGTTACTGGAATTCCACATTCTACTTGAATTAAATCGATTGCTTCCAATGATGGCATTTGTACACAAGCAGAAGCTACCAAAACATCAACATCCGTCAAATCAAGTTGTTTGTATATTTCCAATAAATTCATTGGATTTTGGGCTGCAACTTCTAAATTATCGGGAATTTCCAAAGCAATACTTTGTTTCACTTTAATTCCTTGATGCTCTATATAATCTACAACCATATCTGTTAATGGTCTCATATAGGGCGTAATTATTGAAATTTGTTTCGCACCTAAAACTTTCAGTCCGTTAATCAATGCACCAGCAGAAGTTACAATTGGTGTAGGAAAGTCATTAGCAACCGTTTCTTGATGTAAATTCACTTCCGAAACGCAATGATAACCGCGTCCCATACTCATAATTGCTACCAAACACGCATAACCCATAACATCAACATGCGCGTCAGATAATTCTTGAGCACATTTCAAACTCATGGCATCCATGGCTTCGAGTTCTTCTTTGGTTACTTTTTTCATTCGCATTCTGCTAGAATGGAATGTAAAACGTTCTGGTAAAATGGTTTCTCGTGAACGGAAGATTGCTGGTATTTCGGTTTCCATCGTTACGTTACTTGATGGAACTATTTGTCCTATTCTGTATTTTTTCATGATATTTATTTAACCGCAAAGACACAAAGGTTTTCGCAAAGTACGCAAAGTCTATATATTCTTTTTTTTAAGAAATTAAATCTCTTTAACCGTATTCAAAATAGTCCCAATTCCTTCCACAGTAGCTTCAACAAAATCGCCATCATACAACCATTCTTGCGGATTTCTTCCTGCGCCAACGCCAGAAGGTGTTCCAGTTGCAATAATATCGCCTGGTTCTAAAGTGAAAACGATACTTAAATCTTCAATCAAATCATTGATGTTGAAAAGTAGAAATTTAGTATTTGAATTTTGTTTTTCAACTCCGTTTACTTTAAGTGATAAATTCAAGTTGTGCGGATTTTCAATTTCGTCTTTGGTCACTAAAATTGGTCCCATTGGTGCAAAAGTATCTTGCCCTTTAGAAACAATCCATTGTCCTTCACGACGGCAATCACGTGCTGAAATATCATTGATTACGGTATAACCAAAAACATAATCCATAGCATCAGCTTTTGGAATGTATTTTCCTTTTTTACCAATCACAACAGCCAATTCAACTTCCCAATCCAATTGTTCAGTTAGTTTTGTGTTTTTAATGATGTCAGTATTGGTTGCTGTAACCGTTGTTGTTGGTTTAGAAAATATGATTGGTTTCTGTGGTAATTTTCCTGTTGTATCTAATGTTCTTGCACTTTCGGCAACGTGCTCTGTGTAATTTAATCCAATTCCAATAATGTTTTTTCTTGGTTTTTCAATAGGAGCAAGGATAGTAACTTCCTCCATATTATATGAAATCTCTTCAAAGAAATTCTCTGGAGTTTCGGCTATCATTTCAGTGATTTCGGCTATGATTTCAAATCCCATGTCAATCAATTCCAACATGTCATTCGGCAATGGAAAGTTGGATATTTCTCCAAAGTCTTCCATATCGATAACTTGATTGTTGTGAATAAAACCTAATCTTGGTTCGGTGTCGTTTGTTTTGTAGGTAAGTAGTTTCATTTTTATAAGGTTCTAAGTTGCAAAGGTAAGGTTCTAAGGTTTTGCTATTGCTATTAAATTTGTTGATGTCCGTTTTTATCTTCTAATTCTCTTGATTGAAATAATCCTAAACTTTCAATTACTGGTAGATCATTAAATTGAAATAAACAAGCGTCTTCCGTTTCAGATAAATTGTGATGTTCATGCCAAGCCCAAGATGGAATACAAAAAATATCGCGTTCTTTCCAATCAAAACGCTTTCCGTTAATGACTGAATATCCTTTACCTTTGGCACATTGATATACAAATGAACCTGTATGTTTGTGCGCTTTTCCTTTAAAACCTGCAGGCAACAATTGCATTGCTGCACCCATAGTTTGCATCACATGTCCACCAGTTAATGGATTTGAATACTGCATTAAAATTCCGTCAAAAGCGTTTACTTCTGTTACTTTTTGCGTTTCCAAAAGTGCTGGATATACATTTTTCCAAGAATATTTGAATAAAGGCGAATAGGGTTTGTTCCAAGTTTTATCCGCTGGAATTAATCCGGCACAGCCATAAGTTATTGGTGAATAATTTACTGGAAAATCTAAATTTTGCTTTCCATCATAAACTGCATAATCATTAGCTTCGAGAGCATTAACTAACGGAATGTCCAAACCGTCTTGCCAAATGCAAGTTTTTCCGTTCGCATCAACGCCGTGTTCATGCCACGTGGAATTTGGTGTAATCACGAAATCGTTTACTTCAAATGTAATTTTGTTTCCGTCAACTACAGTATAACCGCCTTCGCCTTCCATAATGAAACGCAATGCAGACGCTTTGTGTTTGTGTGCCGAAGTGCTTTCTCCAGGACGTGTAACCTGAATTCCGGTGTAAAGCCAACCAACAGCTGCAGAAACATCTTTTCGTTTGTCGTTAACCAAATAAACTACGCGTCTTCCAGCTTGTTCAGGTGTAACTAATTCGGATGATTTTAGAACTAAATCACGCAAATCATCATATTTCCATAGCATTGGAACCGATGAACTTCTTGGTTCCCAAGGTTCGATGTCGTTGGCAACTGTCCATAATGCTCCAGCTCCAAGAGTTTCTAATTCTTTGTAATAGGCGATTAACTCAGGAGAATCTTGAACTCTTGCTCGACCAATTTGGTCATCTGAATGTTTTGCTTCCATTTTATAAATCTTTAATTTTTTAACACATAGAAACATAGATTACTACTATTTAGTTTTAGACGCTTCGCTTTTTAATAGATTATATAGCTATGTGTAAAACACTTTTTCTATATAAATCTTACCAAACAAAAAACTATGTTTCTATGTGTTTTAATTTATCTTTTATTAAATTCTTCATGATTATCAATAAACGTAATCTTTCGAGTAGGAGCAATATTTACTCGTAAATCAAAAATATCAAATCTATTGTAATGTCCGAGAATATCGTGCATTTGTTTGGGTTGAATACATTTTTCTAAATCAATATCGGCGTAAACCATTCCTTC
>CANCFZ010000166.1 GCA_947377425.1 Flavobacteriaceae bacterium | reverse complement strand
CTAACTACGATAATCATGAAAAAACTTTTAGTGATTGAAAAATCAAGTGGTTTTTCATTTTCAATATGTCCTTTTGCATTTTCTGTTAAAGTTCCAGCAGCATCAGTTTTGTATATTTTACCATCGTGATGGTTGATTTTGTAATAGTTACCGCCGTCTTCTGCAACAGCTTCTCCGTGTTCAAATTTTGATGACATGAAAAAATGAATCCCATTATCCCAAAGAAAAACTGGCAAAGAAAAACCAACATTGTGCTCGCCTTCTTTTCCATAAGAAAAGATGTGAAAATCGTGAGAATCTAATAAGTGATGTTGAATGAATTCTTTTCGTTCTTCGTCCTTTTTTTCGTCTTCTGATAAAACTTTGGTTTCAGTAGTATTTGCAGTAGCAACAACTTCTTGTTTTACTGGCAAAGTATCATTGGTATTAGCATTACTATGTAATGGTAAAAATGCTACTAAAGCGGCGAAGATGAATTGAAGTGGTTTGTTTGAAAACAACATATCTGATAATTTCTTTAATTTATTTTCTCAAATTTGGTGCAAAAGTACAATTTTAATTAATATTAAAAAGTAATACTTTTATTTTTTTTGATGAAAAAGTCAGTATTGAACCAAATTATTGATTTTTGTTTAAGATTCTGATGGTTACAACCGTTTCTATTGTCAAAAACATAGCAAATGTGATAAAAAAGTTTGTTTTTTCTGGTGTCATTAATTGGTTTGTTGATTGCAATATTGGGTGAAGCAAAATATAAGCAACAATCATTTTTATACAAGTCAACAAAAGAAAGGTTTGGCCAACACTATTAATGTTTTTTTCTTTTATTTTTATTACTATCAAAAGTATAATCACGGAACAAATTAAAAAAAACAAATACAAAGCAGGTACTGAGTACCTAAATCCATCAGTAATACTGACTTTGTTCGTAAAGAAAAAAAATGATTTATGAATCAAGAATGCTACTAACGAAAGGAAAAAAACTTCTAAAACTGGCTTGTATTTATTGCTCATTATTATCCATTTTGTTGATTTCTTTCAACTGACGGTTTAAATTATAAAATGCCAAAGCAACTCCAACTAATGTCAGCACTTTGACATATACATGATGTGAATTCGGATATTTAGCATCCAACCAATCGCCACCTTTTGCAAAAAGATATATCACTACTCCCATCTGAATTGGAATATTGATAAATGCCAACCACTTATTACGCTGTTTTTTCTTCGACTGGTTGTCCATTGTGTGGAAGGTTTTTTACATGAGGTTTCATTACACAAGTAGCGCTAAATTCTGCTCCTGGTTCGACTGAGAGTTTTCCGCAAACAACTTCGCCGTGAACGCTTGCTTTAGCTTTCAAATTTAGTATTTCCGAAACTTGAATTTTTCCGTCAAATCGTCCTTCAATATCGCAATTTTTACAGATAATATCGCCTTTTACACTTCCTGCTGGACCTATAACTAATTTTCCTTTTGACTCGAAATTCCCGATTAAATGTCCGTCCAAACGAAAATCAGCTGGCGATATGATATCTCCTTTTATAGTAGTTCCTTCAACAATTCTGTTAGTTTTCCCTAAAAGGTCTGTATATGATTTTGGTTTTTTATCAAACATATCTTTATGGTTTTTTAGGCATATCAGGAGTTGGAGGCATCATTCCCGGAGCAGGACCATCAGGAGAATTAATATCTCCTTTATTAGGACTCTGTGGGTTTTCTCCCTCTTTTCCATCTTTTCCATCTTTTGGATTATCCTGATTTGGCTGACCTTCTTGTTGATTTGTGTTCCCTTTTTTGTTATTCTCAGATTCTGAAACAACTATAGTTCTCTGAATTGGAACAATAGGTTTGTTTAACCAACCTCCAGAATCATAGTCGTCTACATTCTTTTTAATCTGAACTACTTTATAATTTTCACTCGAAATTACAATAGCAGGTTCTGAAATTTTATACTCTTTAAATTCTTTTAATACCTGAGCAATTCCTTTTGCATTATCTAAGGATTTTATGCCATGAATGACAATAAAATTTTTATCTATTGTATAAAGATCTGTAGAAATAGCCAACGTTTCTATTGTTCTTTCTTTAGCAAATTTAGTAAGCTTTTCTAGCAGAATTTTTGTGTTTTTATCTTGTAAATTATCTGCTCTGTACAAAATATTCCATGACAATGGAAACTCCGAATTAAAAGTCAACGATTCTAAATAAGGTATCTTATCGGCTATAAAACGCTCTGTCGATTTTCCTTCAGTACTATTTGGATACGTTAAAGCTACGTAGTTTAAAGCTTCTTTAAATTCACTTAATCCTTTTAATTTACCTATTAGATTCGCTTTTAATAGCTCAAATTTTGGCATCATTTCTTCTCCTGTAAACTCTTCAATTGCAGCTTCCGTTTTTGGAAGTACTTCTCTATACAATCTATTTTCATAATCCTTATACAAAGCATCATAAGCAACTTCTGGTGTAGAAGTCATTTGATTTGCTCCAGATGGATTGCTTAAAATTTGTGCATATCTAGAATCTGGATATTGCGAAATTATTTTAGATTTCATTGTGGCAGCTTTGTCCTTATCAATGATTTCATAAATTTTAAACAAGTTGTACATTGATGGCAAAACCAAACGTTCTTCTGGTTTATTGTCCAAAAGTTTTTCTAGTTTATCAGCAGCTCTTTTATACTCTTTGAACTTTTCTTTATAAATAACTCCCAATTGATAGTAAGCAAAATTTCTATCTTTTGCCAAACCTTCTAAAACTTGTTTCGAAGTTGGAATGTCTTTTATATAATATTCAGTAGTGTATTTCTCTTCTTCTTTCTTAGGTTTATCACCGCTATTGGTTGTGTCATTAACATCTTCTTCGGGAGTTTTATCTTCCTTAACGTCTTCTTTTGATAATCTCCAGTTTTCTACATGTGCTCTATCACCCCATTTTTTCTTAAACTCAATTTTTCCAAAAGCTACCGTGTTTGGGTTATAAAAATAGAACGTACTTCCCGAATCTGAAAAAGTAGTAATTGGAGCATTTGCATTAGGATTAATAGATTTTGATGAAGAGCCGTCTGCTGGCTGCAATAATTCTTTTTCTTTAGAATTTCCTTTTCCATTAAAAGGATCACTTGAATTAGCAGTTTGACCAGATTCTTTAGCTGCTTTATCAGCAAGTTCTTGTTGTTTTTTCTCTTCTTTTTTTAGCTTTTCAATATATTCTTTATAGTAATTCTCTTTCTCCGTTGAAGATAACAACGCTATTTTCAAAATACTATCGTTGCGTTGCGCGATGCCTTCAAATTTAATTACATCATCAAGATTTTGTCTTTTTTTAGTAATCAACTTAAACTCTCTTGTTCTTGGATTTAAAACCGTTAACGTACTATCATAATATTTTCCTGCTGTTACATATTTTGCTTTATCAAAATAAATATCGGCAATATTTCTATAATTGGATGCTGTCAAATAAGCGTCTTGAGATCTTTTTCTTAATGATTTATTATAATATTTTTTAGCAACTTCGGTCTTTTTTAATTTATCATAAAACAAACCCATTTGATGATTTAACACATCTAAGTAAGGTCGGTTCTCTCTGTCTTTCAATAAATCATTATATTTTTTTACGAAAGCGGTTGTGTCGCCTTTAGCAAAATCAAATTGTGCTGCCTGACGAGCATGTGCTTGAATGATATATTGACGTGCCGATTTTCTTTTCATATCAATCACTTGTTGATATTCAGCATAAGCACTGTCTTTATATCCCATTTTTTCATAAACTTGCCCTAAAATGAAACGATAACGTGATTTTTCTTCGTCTGATTTTGTAAATTCTGTGGCAATTTTTAATTTAGATAATGCTTCTGGTTTTTGGTCTAAGTTTAAATAAGCTTGAGCCAATGTCGAATTTGCATCGGCAAATATTTGATCTTTAAATTTGATTTCTTTCAATAATTTGTTAAGATTAGTAACAGCCAATGCGTCATTATCCATGCGCATATTGGTTTTTTCTCTCCAAATTTTTACTTCATAAATCTTATCGCTATTGGGATATTTATACAAAACATAATTAAACGCCTCCAATGCCGGAACAAAACGTTGGTCATAATAACGCGTTTTTCCAAGCATTAAGTGAGCCTCATCCATTTGTGGATTCTTTTCACTACCTCCAATGTTCATCGAGTGTTTTTGAATGGCTTTGGTGGCTTTGGTTTCAGCTTTTTCAAAGTTTGGGTTTTTGGCTTGACCCGGCAACATTTGGTCTTGAGTAATCTGCATACGCTCTACTGGAAGCGTTTCCCAAAAGTTGTCTTTATATTGTGCTTTTAAATCTAAAACACCTTTGTTTAAGGCTATTCCGCCATTATATAAGATATTGTCTTTTGTTTCTAAAGCATTCATATTTCTCGAAACTAACGTGTTTTTCTTCGTAGAACACGCCACAAAAAAAATCACCACTGCTGTTGCGATTGTGTATTTAAAAGTACTAGTTTTCAATGTCAAAACGTTTTTATAACTAACTCTAAAAAGCTAATTTTAGTATAACTAACTGGTAAAAATACGTTTCTTTTTGATACCTGAAAAAAAATATTACTTTTTTTAAAAAAGAAACCCGCAAAACAACCAAATGTCTTGCGTATTTTATGCTTATTGGTTTGACTTTTAAACCGCAAAAAAGGCTTCTAATTCTTTTAATGTTTCTGGTGATGTTTCAATGTCTTTTACAATTTCGCCTTTATTTAAAGCCACAATTCTGTTACAAACTTCTACCGTATGCACTAAATCGTGTGAGGAAACCAAAACCGTAACTTCTGGATTATCAGATAATTCTTTGATGATTTTTTTTAATCGGTTTACTGTTGTTGGATCTAAATTGGCAAATGGCTCGTCAAGAATCACTACTTCTGGATTTCCGATTAAAGTGGCAATTATTCCCACTTTTTTCATATTTCCTTTGGATAAATCTCTTAAGTATTTTTTGCTTTTTAATATTTCTCCGTTAAAAAATTCTTCATGTTTTGCTAAAAGTGCGTCAACATCAGCTTTATTTTGATTGCGTAAATCCCCAATAAAATAAAAATATTCTTCGGCTGTTAAATAGCCAATTAAAAAACTTTCATCTATAAATGCTGATGTAAAAGGTTTCCAGGCTTCACTCGTATTTACTTGAATATCGTTGTTTTTAATATAACCTGAACTCGGTTGAATTAAATCCAATAACAAACTGAAAAAAGTGGTTTTTCCAGCACC
>CANCFZ010000165.1 GCA_947377425.1 Flavobacteriaceae bacterium | reverse complement strand
TTGGTTGAAGCCGCTGATTTATTATTGTCAGAAAATGGAATTTTTGCGGTGATTATTCCTTTTAAAGAAGAAGAACGATTTATAGATTTATGCGCCGAAGTAGAATTATTTCCTGTAAAAGTTACTCGTGTAAAAGGTTCGCATACAACTCCAATTGTTAGAAGTTTATTGGCTTTTAAGCGATATGAACTTTCGGTTTTAACAGCTGATGAATTGGTTATTGAAATTAATCGTCATGAATATACGGATGATTATATTAATCTTACTAAAGACTTCTATTTGAAGATGTAGCCCTAAGATTACTTCACATTATTTTAATTTTCATAGGAGTTCAGTGAACTACGTTTGAAGCGGCATCCTTTTTCTTTTTTCTTTAAAAAGGAAAAGATAGAGCGTATAGCTGGAAATAGCTTCTAAAAAATAACAACCGTTGAACAATTACTCAAATTTGTTTTCATAACTTTGCAAACGTTTTCGTAAAATCGATATACATTAAAAAAACATTAAAAAAACATTACAATATAAAATAATATGAAACCAGATTTATTTCAAGCTCCAGATTATTACAACTTAGATGATTTACTAACAGACGAACATAAATTAGTGCGCGATTCTGCTCGTGCATGGGTAAAACGTGAAGTATCGCCAATTATTGAAGACTATGCGCAACGTGCCGAATTTCCTAAGCAAATTATTAAAGGTTTGGGAGAAATTGGTGGTTTTGGACCTTATATTCCAGAAGAATATGGTGGCGCTGGATTGGACCAAATCTCGTATGGATTGATTATGCAAGAAATTGAAAGAGGCGATTCTGGTGTTCGTTCTACGTCTTCTGTACAATCTTCTTTGGTAATGTATCCTATTTGGAAATTTGGAACTGAAGAACAACGACAAAAATATTTACCAAAATTAGCAACTGGTGAATTCATGGGTTGTTTTGGATTGACTGAGCCAGATCATGGTTCGAATCCAAGCGGCATGACTACAAACTTTAAAGATATGGGCGACCATTATTTATTGAATGGAGCCAAAATGTGGATTTCGAATGCGCCTTTTGCAGATATTGCTGTTGTTTGGGCAAAAAATGAAGAAGGAAGAATTCACGGATTAATTGTGGAACGCGGTATGGAAGGTTTTACAACTCCAGAAACACACAACAAATGGTCACTTCGTGCTTCGGCAACTGGCGAACTGATTTTTGATAATGTAAAAGTTCCAAAAGAAAATTTAATGCCAGGAAAATCTGGACTTGGTGCGCCAATGCAATGTTTGGATTCTGCTAGATATGGAATCGCTTGGGGTGCAATTGGAGCTGCAATGGATTGTTATGACACGGCTTTGCGTTATGCAAAAGAGCGAATTCAATTTGACAAACCAATAGCAAGCTTTCAATTACAACAAAAGAAATTGGCCGAAATGATTACCGAAATTACTAAAGCACAATTACTTACATGGAGATTAGGAGTTCTTAGAAACGAAGGAAAAGCTACAACTGCTCAAATTTCTATGGCAAAAAGAAATAATGTTGATATGGCAATTCACATCGCTCGTGAAGCACGTCAAATGCTTGGTGGAATGGGAATTACAGGAGAATATTCTATCATGCGTCACAGTATGAATTTGGAATCTGTAATTACTTATGAAGGAACTCACGACATTCACTTATTGATTACTGGCGCTGATATTACTGGAATTCCGGCTTTTAAATAATAGATTGAATCTTTATTGCCTTCGAGAACCTCAGGCAACAAAAATTTGTATTAAACAATAAATAAAATTGATATAAAAAGCTTCTCACATTCGAGGAGCTTTTTTACATTTGTGAAGAATTTAAAACGTACAAAACTAGTTTTAAAATCGTATATAATTAAAAAATCACTATGACAATTTCAATAATAAATCAATCATTAGAAAATCAAAAACAGCAATTATTACAACATTCGTTGTACGAAAAAGTAAAAAGTGTTGATGACTTACGCATTTTTTTAGAAAATCATGTATTTGCCGTTTGGGATTTTATGTCACTTTTAAAAGCATTACAAAACAAATTAACTTGCACTACAACCCCATGGTTACCTATTGGAAATCCTGAAATTAGTTACCTAATTAACGAAATTGTGGTAGCCGAAGAAACCGATTTAACTTTAGAAGGAAAACGTTCAAGCCATTTTGAAATGTATCTTGATGCAATGAAACAATGTGGCGCTACAACTTCACAAATTAATGCTTTTTTAAAAAACGTTGAGACTACTCAAAATATTTTTGTTTCGATAAAGCAAAGCGATTTACATCCAAATGTAAAAGCATTTTTAGATTTTACTTTCCGTGTAATTGAACATGGAAAACCTCATGAAATTGCCGCTGCATTTACTTTTGGAAGAGAAGATTTAATTCCGAATATGTTTACTGAAATCTTGAAAAACTTTCAGCAAAATTTTCCTGAAACGGATTTATCAAAACTAATTTATTATTTCGAAAGACATATAGAGTTAGATGCTGACGAACATGGCCCAATGGCTATGCAAATGATAACAGAATTGTGCGGAACTAATGAAGTGAAATGGAAAGAAGTACAAGAGATTTCTGTCGAAGCATTAGAAAAAAGAATCGGACTTTGGAATGCAATCGAAGAGCAAATGAAGCCAAAATTAGAACTAGTTTAATAAAAAAGCAAGAATCACTTCTCGCTTTTTTTATTGTTCAGGTGCTATTTCAAGTTCTAGACCTTCTATTTCTTCGGTAATTGGAATTTGACAACCCAGCCTACTATTTGATTTTACATGATATGCTTCACTTAACATAGCTTCTTCATCGTCATTGCGTTCGGTTTTTAAAACATCATTCAAAACATAACACTGGCAGGAAGCACACATTGCCATTCCTCCGCAAACACCAACAGTTCCTTCGAGAGCTAATTCATACATTCGAATCAATTCCATTATGTTTAGATTCATATCCGTTGGCGCTTGAACTTCGTGAATTACGCCTTCTCTGTCGGTAATTTTTATGGTAATATCTTGTGGCATATTAATCAATAGATTTTACAACTGCTTTTTCAGCTTCTTTTCTAGTTCCGTCAAATCCGTCAACCCCTGAAACTGTTGTATATTTTAGAACATATTTCTTGCCTGGATTGATTCGTTGATAAACACTTTGACACATTAAAGTTGCTTCGTGAAAACCACATAAAATCAATTTTAATTTTCCTGGATAAATGTTGACGTCACCAATTGCATAAATTCCGTCAATGTTGGTTTGGTAATCTAAAGCGTTATTTACTTTGATGGCATTTTTCTCAATTTCTAAACCCCAATTAGCAATCGCTCCTAATTTTGGAGTTAATCCGAAAAGCGGAATAAAATAATCGGTTTCAAAAACTTGTTGAACGCCTTCGTTTTCTAAAACAATACTTTCAACATGATTTTTTCCATTAATAGCAACTACTTCTGCTGGAGTAATCAAGTTAATTTTTCCAAGTTTTTTTAATTCTTGTACTTTTTCAACTGAATCTAAAGCACCGCGAAATTCATTTCTTCTATGCACCAAAGTAACTTCGGAAGCTACATCAGAAAGGAAAATACTCCAATCTAATGCAGAATCTCCACCACCAGCAATTACGATGCGTTTGTCTCGGAATAATTCTGGATCTTTTACAAAATATTCTACACCTTTTTCCTCGTAGAAAGCAATGTTTTCTAATTGTGGTTTTCTTGGTTCAAACGTTCCTAAACCACCAGCAATTGCAACCGCTTTTGCGTGATGTTTTGTTCCTTTATTGGTAGTAACTATAAACGTTCCGTCTTCTAATTTATCAATCGTTTCAGCGGTTTCAGCTAAAGTAAATCCTGGTTGAAATTGCTTGATTTGTTCCATTAAATTGGTTACTAAATCGCCTGCTAAAACTTCGGGATAACCCGGTATATCAAAAATTGGTTTTTTGGGATATAATTCTGCCAATTGTCCGCCAGGTTGTGGAAGAGCATCAATAATATGGCATTTTAATTTGAGTAATCCTGCTTCAAAAACGGCAAAAAGCCCAGTTGGACCTGCACCGATTATAAGTATATCTGTTTCAATCATTTTGAAAGTTTATGAGTTTAAAAGTTTATGAGTTTAAAAATGCAAAAATCCAAAACATAAATAATTAAACATATGATATTTGTCAGTTTAATTTGAGTTAGGGATTACAGTGGAAATCCTTTTATTTTTTTTAAAAATAAAAGATTGCAACGGAAAGCCCGACCTGTAAGGGAACGCCCAAATAAAATTATGCAATATTTTGTACCGTCTCTATTTGAGGAGCGTATTTTTTTATTGTAGTTTCAACACCAGCTTTTAAAGTCATTTGATTTACGCTACAACCTGTGCAAGCGCCTTCAAAACGCACCTTTACATGCTTTTCATCTTCAATAGAAACCAACGAAATATCTCCACCATCTGAATTTAAAAATGGTCTGATTTCTTGTAATGCTTTTTCGATATTTAAAGTTAATTCTTCGTATGTCATAATAGTTAATGTGTCAATTTGGAAATGTGTCAATTTGGAAATGTGTCAATTAGAAAATTATTATCTCATTGACACATTTTCTAATTTTCTAATTATTTTTTAACAGCAGAACATCCTGCCATTGTTGTTATTTTGATTGCTTCTGTTGGCGCAAGAGTTGAATTTCTGTTTACTGTTTCTTGAACTACATTTCTAGCTATTTCTTCGTATATTTTTTCTAATGGTGAAGCAGTTTGCAATGCTGCTGGACGACCATAATCACCAGCTTCACGAATGCTTTGCACCAATGGAACTTCTCCTAAAAATGGAACTTGTAAATCTGCTGCAAGATTTTTGGCACCTTCTTGACCAAAGATATAATATTTGTTATTTGGCAATTCTTCTGGTGTGAAATAGGCCATATTTTCTATAATTCCTAAAACTGGAACATTGATTGCTTCTGATAAAAACATAGAAACTCCTTTTCTAGCATCGGCTAAAGCTACTGCTTGTGGCGTACTCACGATAACTGCACCTGTAATTGGCAATGATTGCATTATTGATAAGTGAATATCGCCCGTTCCAGGAGGCAAATCGATCAACATGAAATCTAATTGTCCCCAATCGGCATCAAAAATCATTTGGTTTAATGCTTTTGCAGCCATTGGTCCACGCCAAATAACGGCTTGACTTGGTGCTGTGAAAAATCCGATTGAAAGTAATTTTATTTCGTAACTTTCAATAGGCTTCATTTTTGACTTTCCGTCAACTTC
>CANCFZ010000164.1 GCA_947377425.1 Flavobacteriaceae bacterium | reverse complement strand
GATATTTCTACTGATGGATTGAACTTGATTCAAGAAATTAGAGAAATCTATGATAACTATGGTTATGAAACTCAAATTCTGGCAGCTTCTGTTCGTCATACAATGCACATTGTAAACTGTGCTAAAATTGGTGCCGATGTTATGACTGGTCCACTTTCTGCAATATTAGGATTGTTGAAACATCCATTAACTGACATTGGATTGGCGCAATTTATTGCTGATTTCGAAAAAGGAAATAAGTAAAAAAGTACGAGGTTAGAAAAATACGAAGTTAGAAATAATAAAAAGGCGATTTTCAATTTGAAAATCGCCTTTATTTTATATTCCCAAAATCACAAAACTATTTCAATTCATCCTCAAAATTCAATTCAAACATGTTCGTAAACCCATTTTTTATTGTTCCGTCAGCATTGATTATTAGAGTCCTATGAACTCTAGTTATTGCCCATTTTGCTCTAATATCTTCAAAATTGGCGCATTTTAATTCAGTTATAGCTCCAAAATTGTATTTACTTAAATCCAATTTCCATTCTTCTTGATTGTCATCTAAGTTTATGGCAATAAAATTATAGTTTGGATGTTTTGTTTTGAAAATTAATACTTTTTTATGTACTGCTATTAAATGTGAATTTAGTTTTTCTGACCAAAAAAACAAAACCGTTTTTTTCTTAATTATATCAGTTGAAGAAATAGTTTTACCATTAATATCAATTAGTTGAACTTTGGGTAACATTTTTCCTTCGGTTAATAATTGAATAGCATTTCCGATTTTTAAGATTTCGTTTTTCTTGCTGTTATCTGTTGAATATTTATGATAAACCTTTAAGAATTCTTTGTTGTTTACGACATTTTGATCTTCCATTAAATATTTGAAAGCTATGTTGTTAAGAACAATATTTTTAACTTTTTGATTTTTAATTAAAGTGTCTGCAATATTTAATTTATTGATATTCATTTTCAAAGCAATATCGCAATCTGAAAAATGATTATGATAATTGATAGCTCCAACATTGTTTAGCATGTGATCAAGATACATTACAAATGGAGAAAATTCGGTTAGTTCTTGATTACTAAAATCAATATTTTTTCTGAAAGAATAATAATCTTTAGGTAATTTATTGGTTACATCTTCACCCGTTCGCATTTTGTGAATAATAGGATAAATTTCTTTTTTTGTATAGTGCGGAAAATTTACAATTCCATTAGCATAAACATCAAAATTATCACTCCATTTTATTTCTTCTTTTTTAGAAGTATATAATTTTTTATTTTCTTTATTTATTTTATTGATATAATTATTAAATTTATCAAAACTGTAATCGAAAACCTCAAACATATTGTTTTTGTCTCTTTCATTTTTCAAATACATATCCATCAAAAAGTTATTCTTTTGATCACCACGACCACAAAAAATAATTGATTCATCAAAATCTTTAGAATCTATGTGAACTTTAATACTATCGTTTTTATCAAAATAGACATATTGATATTCAGGCTCGTTCTTAAAAGTATATAAACCAGGTGTGAGTGAATCAAATTTTTTGAAGAAAGTATTGTCTTTCTTGAGAGGAATAGTATCAAGTACAACATTATTTTTGCAAAAAAGCACATAAGGTTTTGTTGGATTGGCAACTTCACCTCCAAAATAGGCAACATAATTATCTCCAGAAAATTCTTTTTTGCAAGAAGTTAATAAGCATATAAGCAAGACTGGTAGTATGTAGATTTTGTAAAAGTGCATTTCCGTCATTGTATAATTAGTTGTAACAAATGTATTTAGATGATTTCAAATATATTGTTAATCAATAGTTAAATAAATGTATTATTGTAACGTTGTAATTGAAACTTTCACAATTCCTAATAAAAGACCGGAATATAGTGTTACACCTGAGGCTAATACAATTCCTAAACATAAAGATAAGGCAACTAAAAGTAGGTAATGACCAGCATGTAAATCGCATTTCAACCAAAGAAGGCTGTACTATTTTAACTTTCTATTCCTCGTACAAAAGGTTGAAGCAAAGATGGATTCATATTGAAGGTTGAAAACATGATTTCTATCATTACTTTTATTAATTTTGATGAATTAAATTGTATCAAATAAATTTATGAAAAAAAAATGTGCTCTATTTGGCTTTCTTCTTATTTTTTATATTTGTTCTGGTCAAGCCAAATATGGAGCTCCCGAGGTTGATCCGGTTATAATACAAAATAAGTTTATGGATTGGTTGAAGTATCAAGATAAAAACATAATGCTTTCTAGAGATTTTGTTTCCTTGGACTCGACTTCAAAAAAAATTGCTAAAGATGTTTTTTTAAACGAATTGATATTAGGAAATTTCATACCAATTCGTTTGCAATCTGAGGATTCATTAATTTATTATAAACTTTTTAAGATAGAACCAACTTCTGATACTAGTATTAAGGCAACTATTGTAGCTAGTGCAATTGAAGAATATGAACATTTAAAAATGGAAGGAAAGGCATTTCCAAAATTCAATTTTACTGATTTGAATGGAAATATAATTTCTAACGAAACCATGAGTGGAAAGATTATAGTCATTAAATGTTGGTATATTCATTGTGCTGCTTGTGTAAAAGAATTTCCAAATGTTAATAAACTGGCTGAAAAATATAAAGATAGAAAAGATATACTATTTATAAGTTTAGCTGAAGATACTCCACAACAATTAAAAGTATTTCTAGCTAAAAAAATGCTTTTGTATTCTGTTGTTCCCAATATGAAAATTTACATGAATGAAATCTTGAATTTGAATGCGTTTCCGACTCATTTTATAATTAATAAAAAAGGCACAATTTCTAAAGTTTTATTAAATTATGAAAGTCTAGAAGTAGCTTTAAAAAATGAGATTGGTGAGGAATAGCAAAGCCTTAATTGATTTAGTATAAGTTTTAATTACGACAAAATAATAGTTTAAAAATGCCATCTTGTCATATAATTTATTCTAAAACTGACAATTTATTACCTTTTTTGATGTGGCACAATCATTGCTTTTTGACATTCAAGTTTAAAAACTGATCCCGACGGTTCGGGACTAAAATTAATTAAATATAAAAATGGGAAAAATTATTGGAATTGATTTAGGTACAACGAATTCTTGTGTTTCTGTAATGGAAGGACAAGAAGCAGTAGTAATTCCTAACTCAGAAGGAAAAAGAACAACTCCGTCAATCATTGCATTTGTTGAAGGTGGCGAAATTAAAGTGGGTGATCCAGCTAAAAGACAAGCTGTGACTAATCCAACTAAAACGATTGGTTCTATCAAACGTTTTATGGGACATACTTTTTCTGAAACTACAGAAGAAGCTAAAAGAGTACCTTATTCAGTAGTAAAAGGTGACAACAATACACCACGAGTTGATATCGATGGTCGTTTATATACAGCACAAGAATTGTCAGCAATGACACTTCAAAAAATGAAAAAAACTGCTGAAGACTATTTAGGTCAAACAGTTACAGAAGCAGTTATTACTGTTCCAGCTTACTTTAACGATGCGCAACGTCAAGCTACAAAAGAAGCTGGAGAAATTGCTGGTCTTAAAGTAATGAGAATTATCAATGAGCCAACTGCTGCGGCATTAGCTTATGGATTGGACAAAAAAGGTGTTGACCAAAAAATTGCAGTTTACGATTTAGGTGGTGGTACTTTTGATATTTCTATCCTTGAATTAGGTGATGGAGTTTTTGAAGTATTGTCTACAAATGGTGATACGCACTTAGGTGGAGACGATTTTGACCAAACAATCATTGACTGGTTGGCAGATGAATTCAAAGCTGAAGAAGGAATTGACTTGAGACTAGATCCAATGTCATTACAAAGAATTAAAGAAGCTGCTGAAAAAGCTAAAATTGAATTATCATCTTCTGCGGAAACTGAAATCAATTTGCCTTACGTTACAGCTACTGCTTCTGGACCAAAACACTTAGTTAAAAAATTATCAAGAGCTAAATTTGAACAATTATCTGATTCTTTAGTAAAACGTTCTATGGAACCAGTTGCTAAAGCGTTGAAAGATGCAGGTTTATCTACATCAGATATTGACGAAGTTATTCTAGTTGGAGGTTCTACAAGAATGCCAAGAATTGCTGACGAAGTTGAAAAATTCTTTGGTAAAAAAGCATCTAAAGGAGTTAATCCTGATGAAGTTGTTGCCATTGGAGCAGCTATTCAAGGTGGAGTTTTATCTGGAGATGTAAAAGATGTATTGTTATTGGACGTTACACCTTTATCTTTAGGAATTGAAACTATGGGTGGAATTATGACTATTTTGATTGAATCAAATACTACAATTCCAACTAAAAAATCTCAAATTTTCTCTACAGCTGCAGATTCTCAACCAACTGTTGAACTACACGTTCTTCAAGGTGCAAGAGCAATGGCTGCGGATAATAAAACTATTGGACGTTTCAACTTGGATGGTATCCCACCAGCACCAAGAGGAGTTCCACAAATTGAAGTAACATTTGATATTGATGCTAATGGTATCATCAAAGTTTCGGCTACTGATAAAGGAACTGGAAAATCTCACGATATCCGTATCGAGGCTTCTTCTGGTTTAACAGCTGACGAAATCGAGAAAATGAAAAAAGATGCTGAAGCAAATGCTGGAGCTGACAAAATTGCAAGAGAAAGAGCTGAAAAAATTAACGAAGCTGATAGTTTGATTTTCCAAACTGAATCTCAGTTGAAAGAATTGGCAGACAAAATTTCTGACGAGCACAAAACAGGTATCGAATATGCATTAACTGAATTAAGAATGGCGCACCAATCGCAAGATGTTGAAGCTATCCAAAAAGGTTTAGACAATGTAAACGCCGCTTGGAAAACTGCTACAGAAGCTATGTATGCTCAAGGTGAAGCTGGACAAGCACAAGAGGCGCAACCACAAGCTGACGCTCAAGGAGATAACACACAAGATGTAGAATTTGAAGAAGTGAAATAATTTTTCAATTAGAAAATTAGATAATTTATTTTTATATAAAACCGAGTAAGAAATTGCTCGGTTTTTTTATTTAACATTTACCGTTTAAATATTTTTGTATATTAGGCATCTATTAAATAATCAAAAATAATATGAAAAAAATAATTTTGTTAGTAGTACTTTCTTTTGTAGTTACTACTTCGTTTGCTCAAAAAAAGAAAGCTGGAAAAACAACTTCAAGTCTTGCTAAAATTGACAAATTAGTTGCCGAAGTCAAGGCTGGAAATTTTCAATTAACAATAGATGGAAAAGAGGCTATTGTTGTAAA
>CANCFZ010000163.1 GCA_947377425.1 Flavobacteriaceae bacterium | reverse complement strand
TTTTTTACATAATACAATCCAAGTCCAAAACCATTAACTTCATTGCTTTTGGTACTCGGAATTCTATAAAACTTATCAAATATAAAGTTTAAATTTTTATTGGAAACTCCAATACCATTATCGCTGAAATCCATTTTAATTTGATTTTTTTCTTCTTTAATGGTAATCGTTATTTCGGGGTTTCCATCGCAATACTTAATGGAGTTATCTAATAAATTATACACAATATTAGTAAAATGGAATTCATCGGCTTGAATAAGAAACTCCTTGTCCGCGTTAATTTTTACAGATAAATTTTGATGTTTGAGTTGCATGTTTTCCACTACATCTTTTATTATCGGAATAATGTATACTTCTTTCAGTTCCATTTTCATGGGTGCATTGTCGGATTTGGCAATGTTCAGAATTTGCTCAATATGACTGTTCAATTTTTTACTTTGATTGATGATGATTTCAGTATATTTTTCTAATTTTTCATCCTTCTGAATGACTTCTTGTTTGTTCAAATAATTGGAAGCGAGTAGGATGGAAGATAGCGGTGTTTTAAACTCATGCGTCATATTATTAATGAAATCGCGTTGGAGTTCCGAATATTTTTTTTGTTGGATTATGGTGTAAATAGAATACACATAAACTAGTAAAATAATGATTAGAGCAAATGAAAGAATAAACCAAAAACGTAAAGAGCTGAATAGATAAGTAGTTTCATTTGGAAATCGAATAGCGAAGTAATAGACCAAATTCTTGTGTTTAGGAAAATAAACTGTTTTTTTATCAGGAGATTTATCCGTTAGAGAAATGTAATTGCCATAGACCATTTCGTCACTTTGGCAATTGTACATGGCATATTCAAAATCGGTGTTGATATTGAATTTAGTGAATTCTGCTTTTAAATAGTATTCTAAAATTTTTGGTTCAAAATCATTGTCAACATTTGCAATATAATAATCGTTCGCAATCTTCTTAATTGGATTCTCTGAAGGTAATTCGCTATTAGTTCCCTGATATAATTTCTTAACTACTTCTAGTAAGGCAATATTTGCTTTTTGAGAAAACTTTTTTTCTTCGAGATTAAACGCTTCTTTGGTCCAAAGTAGTTGTGCAATCAATATTCCTATTGTAGCCACTAGTCCGAGAACAATTATTATGTTGAGGTTTTTAGTTTTCATGATTTTTGCCACAAAGGCACAAAGTCGCAAAGTCGCAAAGATTTTTATATTGTTTGAGAATGTAATATTACTAAAAAAATAGTTAGCAATTCATCGTTAACAAGTCGTTAACAAACATTTGAAACCGCTTAACACGAGTGTGAATGATATTGGAATACTTTTGAAATGTTCAAACTAAGGAACACAATCAAAAAACTAATAGTAACATTAAAAAATTAAATTTATGAAAACATTAAAAATTACATTGTTAAGTTTGACTTTAGGATTAATGTCATTCTCTATCCTACCAGTTCAAAAAAATGGAACGTTAAAAGTTATTTCTACAACTCCATTAATATGGAAAAGTGAAACAGTTGAAGTAGGTGAAATTCCACAAGGAACACCAAAAGTAATTGAATTTGAATTTAAAAACACCAGTGATAAAGCGGTACTAATTTCCAATGTTAGACCAGGTTGTGGCTGTACCAATGCTGATTATACCAAAGAATCTATTGCTCCAGGAAAAACAGGTTATGTAAAAGCAACTTTCAATGCTGCTAATCCTGGCCCATTTACTAAAACCATTGCAGTTACAACAAGTGCAGAAGATGTTCCTAAAATATTAGTTTTTAAAGGAACCGTAATAGCAAAATCATAATTAAATAAGGTTGATTAATAACGGAAAAACTCCAAAACTTAATTGTTTTGGAGTTTTTTTATGATCATAAAAGAAGAATTAATTTCGAGACATTTTGTATTTTTCCATACGCTCTTTTCGTTCTTCAATGTATTTTTTATATTTCACTTTTTGATCAGTGCTTAGATAAGTATTTATAGTTCTATCCATTTTTTCGTTAATAGCTTCTATTTCTTTAATTTTATCTTCTTGAGAACTTTCACTTTTGGTAACTGCAACGACTTTTTTTGAACCATCTTCAATTTCTTTTTTGATGACAATAATTTGTAAATCATCCAATTCTAAATCTTTTGAAAGTTTTTCAATGCTTTTATTAAGATTTTCTGCTCTTTCTTTTTCAACATCTTCCGGGCTTTTATTTCTTCCGTAGTTGTTGGTGTTTTGCATACTTTGTTGGTTTCCCATTCTATTCATGCCTCCACCCATACCACTTCCACCATACATTCCGCTATTTCCATATTGAGCAGATGCAATATTAAAAGCTAATAAAATAAAGCTAATTGTAATTGTTTTTATTACTATTTTCATTTCTAACTTATTTAAAGGAGTAAAGTTATATAAAATTTTAATATCTAAACCGGTTCTCCGTATAAATCATATTCGGTAGCATCAATAATTTTCACGTTTACAAAATCACCAGTTTTTACATAGAATTTTGCAGCATCAATTAATACTTCATTATCTACATCTGGACTATCGAATTCGGTTCTTCCAATGAAATGTTCGCCTTCTTTTCTATCAATTACGCATTTAAAAGTGTGTCCAATTTTTTCTTGATTCAAATCCCAAGATATTTGTGATTGTAAATCCATTATTTCTTGAGCACGAGCTTTTTTTACTTCTTCAGGAACGTCATCAATCAATGCAAAAGCACCAGTATTTTCCTCATGAGAATAAGTAAAACAACCCAAACGCTCAAATTTCATTTCTTGAACCCAGTCGCGCATGATTTCGAAATCTTCTTGCGTTTCTCCGGGATATCCAACAATTAATGTAGTTCTAATTGTCATTCCAGGAACCGCTTCACGAAAATCTTTTAACAGTTTTGTTGTTTTTTCTTTGGTTGTTCCACGTTTCATAGATTTAAGAATTCTATCTGAAATGTGTTGCAACGGAATATCAATGTAATTACAAATTTTTGGTTCGCGTTTCATTAATTCCAAAACATCCATCGGAAATCCTGTTGGAAAAGCATAATGCAAACGAATCCACTCAATTCCTTCAACTTTAACTAAGTTTTCAAGTAATTCGGCAAGATTACGTTTTTTGTATAAATCCAATCCGTAATACGTCAAATCTTGGGCAATAAGAATTAATTCTTTTACACCATTTTTAGCCAAACCTTCAGCTTCTTTAACCAATTTTTCAATAGATTGTGAAACGTGTTTTCCTCTCATTAACGGAATAGCACAAAAACTACAAGGTCTATCACAACCTTCTGCAATTTTTAAATAGGCATAGTTTTTGGGCGTTGTAGTCAATCGTTCGCCTAACAATTCGTGTTTGTAATCGGCGCCTAAAGCTTTCAATAATAATGGTAGTTCAGTAGTTCCAAAATACTGGTCTACATTCGGAATTTCTTTTTCTAAATCTGGTCGGTATCTTTCAGACAAGCATCCAGTAACGAATACTTTATCTACAATTCCGCGAGCTTTTTTATCAGCATATTCTAAAATAGTATTTACCGATTCTGCTTTGGCATTATCAATAAATCCACACGTATTTATAACTACAATATTTCCTTCTTGCTCATGTACAACGTCTTTTCCGCTGGCTTTCAACTGTCCCATTAAAACCTCACTATCATAAGTGTTTTTAGAACATCCAAGCGTAATCACATTGATTTTATTTTTCTTTACCGATTTGGTTCTCATACCTTTATTTAATTGGGATGCAAAATTACGTTATTTAATCTGAATTTATTTCAGATTCTATTATTTTTCCTTTTAAGGAGCGAAACTTTAGGGTATTTTTGGTTTCCTTATTCCTGCTTTCCTAGTTACATGGTAACTTCTCCAATCAGGGCTAGTTAGCAATCTAAGTTCACAAAAAAAAACCATCCGAAAGAACGAATGGTTTAATTTTAGGTATTGTAAATTATTATAATTCAAATAATAATGTCAAACTCACATTGTTATTAACTGATTTAATTCTAGCAGCATCAGTTAATCCTTGAGAGAAAAACTTTTGATCGTAATCACGTTTAGAATAAGAGTAAGCTAAATCTAGTTTAGTACTTCCAAAATTGTATCCCAAACCATTTGATAATCCAATTAGATTCCCCATTAATTGAGTATTTTTATAAGGACTTTCTTCATATCGAGCACCTGCTCTAATACTTAAATGTTTAATTTTAAATTCTGTTCCAAAACGATATTCACTTGCAGCTTTTAATGAATTTGACATTATACTATTGGTTGACGTAAAATCTGATTTAGGTTTGTATGCGGTATTACTATAATCTTTTAGCGAATAATCAAAACTAATTAAACCTGTTTTTCCAAAAACATAAGCAAAACTTCCGGTCAATTTGCTTGGAGTTTTTAGTTTATACGGTTGAAAAATCATAGTTGTATTTGGGTCAGTTGTCACTGTAGAATATAAAGCGTTATTTTGAGTTGAATTTAATCCATAACCAGAAGTTTGTAATCTTTGTGTCAATTCATCTGTCAATCTGTACCATGTTGGCGATTCGTAAGCCAAACCAAGACGAACTTCTTTAACGGGTTTGAAAATAGTTCCTAAATTTAATGAGAATCCACTTCCATAGGTGTACAAATCATTGTAAAAACGAATCACATCAACTGTAGAACCTGTAGTATATTTAGGATTTGAATTTGTTTCATAAAAACTATTAGATTGTCTGTAATCTAAGAAATGAGAATTTAAGTTCAACCCAAAAAACCATTTATCTGTATATTGACCAGAAAAGTTGAAAGCAAGTTTGCTGTTGTATCCTGTAGATTTTATTCTGTTTTCATGGTAATAATTTCCACCAGTAGCTACATTTGTATAATAAGTAGTATTAGCATCTGCGTTAGTTGTTGGGTCAATTATATAAGAATTATAACCTAAATAAGCTTGTTGTTCATTATAATACAATTCATCAAAATTATAATTGTTTAAGGTTCCAAGCGAAACGCCATTAGCATAGCTCAAGAAATAATTATCAACCGAATTATTTGGATTGGTTCCGGCAGAAAAAAGTGAATTATCCAAATTTCTTGATTTTTCATAGTTTAAAGCAAAAGCAAACTTTTTCCAATCACTTTTTTTGTCATAATTATTAAAAACAAAAACAGTTCCAGCTTGACTTAAATCAAATGAGTTCTTACTATTCGAGGTATTTGTTCCAAAATAATTAGAATTGTTTTTTGTATTAGAATCGCCAAGAGTAAATCCAACTTGATTGTTCGCAAAAATAACCGAACCAGC
>CANCFZ010000162.1 GCA_947377425.1 Flavobacteriaceae bacterium | reverse complement strand
GCCAATTGTTCATCAGAAATTTCTTTTGCAACCATAACTTTTAGTGTATCAATCCAACTGTACCCAACGCCATCACTGAATTGTTCTTTTTGTCTCCAAGCAACACTTGCTGGCAACATATCTTCAAATGCTTTGCGTAAAACCCATTTTTCCATGCGTTCGCCGTTAATCATTTTGTCTTGTGGATTGATGCGCATTGCTACATCCATGAATTCTTTGTCTAAAAATGGTACACGACCTTCAATTCCCCATGCTGCCAAACTTTTGTTAGCACGCAAGCAATCGTACATGTGTAATTTACTTAATTTACGAACGGTTTCTTCGTGAAATTCTCTTGCATTTGGAGCTTTATGGAAATATAAATATCCACCAAATAATTCATCTGAACCTTCACCTGAAAGCACCATTTTAATTCCCATAGATTTAATAACTCTTGCCATTAAATACATTGGAGTTGACGCACGAATTGTAGTAACATCGTAAGTTTCTAAATTATAAATCACATCACGAACGGCATCTAAACCTTCTTGAATGGTGAATTTAATTTCGTGGTGAATTGTTCCTAAATGGTCAGCGACAACTTGTGCTGCAGCTAAATCTGGCGAACCCTCTAAACCAACTGCAAATGAATGCAATTGCGGATACCAAGCATCTTTAGTATCACCAGATTCGATTCTTTTTTGAGCATATTTTTTGGCTACAGCCGAAGTAATTGACGAATCTAAACCACCTGAAAGTAAAACTCCATAAGGGACATCGCTCATCAATTGTCGATGAACCGCTGCTTCTAAAGCTGTTTTGATTTCTTCAATACTCGTTGCATTTTCTTTTACTGCATCGTATTCTGTCCATTCTCTGTTGTACCATTTTACGAATTCGCCATCTTTGCTTGACATATAATGTCCTGGTGGAAATAATTCGATTTTGGTACAATATCCTTCTAATGCTTTCAATTCTGATGCAACATAAAAAGTTCCGTTTTGATCCCAACCGATGTATAAAGGAATGATTCCCATGTGGTCACGAGCAATGAAATATTCGTCTTTTTCAACATCATAAATTGCAAATCCGAAGATTCCATTCATTTCATCAATAAAGTGAACTCCTTTTTCTTTGTATAAAGCAAGAATTACTTCGCAATCGCTTTCGGTTTGGAATTGGTATTTTCCTTCAAATTGTTTGCGCAATGCTCTATGGTTATAAATTTCACCATTAGCTGCCAGAACCAAACTTTTATCTTGACTAAATAAAGGTTGTTTTCCAGAAGCTGGATCAACAATTGCTAATCTTTCGTGAGCTAATATAGCTTTATCGTTACTAAAAATTCCGCTCCAATCTGGTCCGCGATGACGGATGATTTTAGCCATTTCTAATACTTGAGGTCTCAATGATTCTGATTTTTGTTTTAAATCAAAGGCGCATACAATTCCACACATTTTTTTCTAGTTTATAAGTTTAAAAAAGTTTAAGAGTTTATAAGATTTGTCTCAAAAACGATATTCTTTATTTGATGAAGCAAAATTGAAGTAATCGTTCTAATATTAAAACTAAAAAACATTATTTGGTTATAAATTATAACTGAATAATGTTTTTATATAATAATTTAAAAGTAAAATTGTTTTGAATTGTGGTTTTGAGTTTGAAATTATAAATTTTGAGCCACAGATTAAACGGATTCTACTGATTTACGCAGATTTTTAAAGTATTGTTTGAATTATATATTTAGTAGTATTAATCTCAAACTCAAAACCCACTTCATTTCCCATCAATTTACTTCCTAATGGTGATTGTGGTGAAACTGCGATTATAGTTTTATTGTCAATTGTTATTTTTGGTAAAGCTGCACTTATAAATAATAACATTCCGTTGGTTTGAACTAAGCTTCCTAAAGTGATTTTAGTATGATTTACAGAAGCATCAATTTTGTCAAGAACTGCTTTTTGACCAAGGATTTCTTTTAATTTATAATTAAGCTTTTCTTGTTCGATGTGCATCATTGACAAAGCGGTTTCGTGCTTATCGCCAGCTGAACCCTTGGCGTCGTTTTGAGCATCTTCGGTCAATCCAGAAATCATATCACGGAAAACATCGATTTTATCTTGAAGTAACTGTTGGTGTTGTTGGAGGATTTTTTGTTTCATGTTTATTTGCTTTTGCCACAAAGGCTCGAAGTCACAAAGTTTTTTTTATAAATAAATGACAATTAATAAGTCATGTAATTTTAAAACCATTAAGATATTAAGGTTAATTAAGTTTATTTCTTAATCAAAACTTGATATAAATATTACAAAAAAAAGACACAAAGTTAACCTTAAATTCCTTTGTGTCTTAGCGTCTTCGTGGCTATAAATTAAAAATCAAATTTATAATTAGCACCAAGTAAAACTTGCAACCCTTGAACAGGATAATTCATCCATTTTTGGTAGTTTTGATTGGCTAAGTTATTTCCTTTTAAAAAGAAAGTCAATCGCTCATTGTGTTTGTAACCAATATGAGTATTCAAATCGAAGTAACTATTTAAGGTAATTATAGTTGGCTCGGTTGCTACAAAAGTCATTGTTGTTATTAAATGTTGTGTATCTTTTCTTTCTCCAACAAAAAACACATTAGCACCAGCATACCATTTTGGAGTCACATTAAAATCAATGGTAGAGCCTAATTTAATTCCTGGCAAATTCCAAGCTTGTGATTCATACTTAGTCGTATAACTATTAAACGTTCCATTAATTCCGAAAGAAACATTTTTAGAAAAATCGGCTTTCAATTCACCAAAGAAACTTACTGTTTTTATGTTGTCATAAACTACACCAAAAGAATTGCCATTGGCATAACCTGAAGTGTTGGTATTGGTAAAATCATAAATATTACTTTTAAACAACGCTTTATTATCTTCATTCATCACAGAACCACGAATATTGTATCCAATAGTATTAGCCAATTTTCCTTTTAAACCAACATATACATCAAATTTTTGATCGGTTGGTGCAATGGCTAAAGTTGGCGAAACAAAGAAATTTTCTTGTGCAAAATCTTGATACGAGTTTTGTTTCAACGTTCCTTCTGCTCCTGCATAAGCCACCATTAAATCGCCAACAACTTTATAAGAACCCGTTAGGTTTGGATACACAAATAATTTATTTTTAGCAGATGTAGTTCCTATTTCAGTAGCCATACTGTAGAAAATTCCAACACCAACATTTACTGAAAAATCATCTTTGTTGATTTGAAAACTTGGTTTGAATCCAACATTAGTATAACCATATTTCAAACCAGCAACATCGTAATAATCTTTTTGAAATTTACCGTTTATATAATCTAAAACAAAATCAGTTTTCAGCTTTACATCCATTACATCAAATTGCAATGATGGTTTAGCTACAAAACGATTTTCGCCAGAAGAAAAAGCATCCGAAAAATGATTGAATCTAAAAGTTGCTTCTTTAAACACACCTTCATTCATTGCTAATCTTCCGCCTAAATATATGTTTTGATAGGTTTGTTTTGGATTTATTCCGTTTAAAAACAAATCTTTATCTGTTGGAGTTAATCCTTCATATAAAATCGGATTTAAACCATACCAATTGTAGGCTTGACGTTGGTAACCCAAATCGCCATTCCAAGCCAATTTATTCGTTCTGCTACCATAAGTTAAATCTAAAGATGAATTAGAAAATTTATTATCTAATTCTACGTTTTTTATTCCGCCTTGTGATGACAGATGACGCAACATTGCGCCTACATAATCACCACTTTCTAAAGTTTGTGTTACGAACAATTCGGCATTGATATTTCCATAATTTCCAGCAGCTAACGTAGCATAATTATTGAATAATTTTTCTTTTGCACCATTTTCAACACCAGCTGCTTTTCCTTTAGCTGGAGCAAAAGTTGACGCTACCGGAAAAGAGAAAATATTGTATTGAATATTCTCTTTTTTTGAGTTATCATCATCTTCAAGAGTTGGTGTTTCTTTTACTTTAAAAGCATCTGAAATAGTTGGTGTGTAGGGCTTTACAACATTGACTACTTCGGTTCCGATATCACCATCTTGCTTTTGAGCAAAAGTGATTTGAGTTCCTAAAAGAAGAATTGCAATTGCGATTTTATATTGGAAATTGATTTTCATATTTATTTTTTTAACTATTACACAGAGCTGCACAGAGATTGCACAGAGTTTCACAGAATCTTATTTAATAATCGACGAATTCGTTTTACTTTCTTCAGTTTTAATGGTATCTAATTCGGTTTGTGCTTCTTGAACAACATCCGGAAAATCAGCGAAATTTTCAATTACACTATCTAAAATTGATGTTGCTTGAAAACTGTCTTTCAATCCATAATAGTTTTTAGCCATCACAATCAAACCTCTAGCTCCAAAATATTTATAACCCGAATAATCTTTTGCTAATTTCTGAACTGCTTTGTTAGAATCGGCAAATTTTCCATCTTTATTTTTAAAATAAGCATCATAGTATAAAGCTTCTGCGGCTAATTCACCTTTTGCAATTTTTAACAAATTAGCATAAGCCGCTCGTGCTTTAGTTTCATCATTCGCTTTAATAGCGGAACGTGCTACAATGATTTGTGCATCACTTTTAATCTTGTTATCCGTTTTAGGATTGTTCAATACTTTATCGGCATAAATAACTGCATTTGGATAATCCTTTTGATCGTAATAAGCGCGCATCAAATTAGCTTGTGCAAAAGTGATATTTTGTGGAAAATCAGCTTCTGTTTCCAATCGTTTTAAAACTGGAATCGACTTAACAAAATTGTCTTTTTTCAAATGAATTTCACACAAACGAGCCAAGGCTTGTTCGGTATATTCACTTTTAGATTGTTCAATTACATATTCATAATTAGGAACAGCGTTTTGCTCTAAACCATCAGCATAATACGATTGAGCCAAATAAAAATTAGCTTTTAAAGCATGGATTCCTTTTGGAAATTTAGCTACATAACCACTTAAAGTAGTAATAGCTTGCTTAGTATTATTTTGTAAATATTGCTTTTCGGCAGCTTCATACGTATCATTATCTAAATCAACATCAGAAACTTCCACAAAATCTAATGTTCTAACCCAATTGGCATATTCATCAACTTTACCATTATCAACATAAATCAATCGCGCTGTTGAAACGGCTTCTAGTGCTTCTGGAGTTCTTGGATAATCAGAAGCAACTTTTTTGAATTTAGTAATAGCCAGCTCATCTTTGTTAGCATTATAATAAATCAAACCTTGACGCAAAACTGCTTTTGAAGAATACGAACCATTTTTGAATTCACTCAACAATTGGTCGTACGTTTTGATTGCCAAATCGGTTTTG
>CANCFZ010000161.1 GCA_947377425.1 Flavobacteriaceae bacterium | reverse complement strand
GCATTTGAACCCCAAGCCCAAAGTGTACCATCTGATTTTATTGCTAACGAATGATCTCTTCCTGCGCTAATACTTTGCCAACACTGAGCTGACATCTGTAAACTTAAACACACTAATACAATAGTAATTATTCTCTTCATATTTTTTTTTATTATTTCTGAATTCTTTTCAGACATTGTTAGTAATTATATTTAATCTCTTTGCTTTATTATACAAACTAATTTTAAAAATTGAGATAAGTGAATTTTTAACTAGTTTTTATATTTCTGGCAAACTTAATCTTTTTTTGTAAACTAACAATTCAAACGTAAACTATGTAATAGAGTATTTTAGCTGAATATTCAATCCTTAGCTGCAAACAAAAAAACTATAATCACATCCTAATATACGATTTTTTATTAGATTTGTTTTAGTTCATGATTCATGCATCAATCATTAAAATCCAAGCAAAACAAATGAGTGCAAAGACAAACCATTGGAAAAAGGGCAGAGGTAAATTAGGAATTCTAGAGCCTTTATTGGGCAATTGGGAAGCATCAGGAACTTCTCCCATGGGAAAAGTAAAATGCACTCGAACTTTTGAAAAAGTATTAGGAGGAAATTACATTCAACTTGTTGCCAAATGGGAATTTGGAGATAAAACCTACCAAGAGCAAGCACTCTTTGGAATTGAAAACAGCCAATTGTTCTTTAGGTCTTTCACCTCCGATGGAAAAAACTCTTATGGAACTTTAAGCGAAGCCACAGACATTCATCCCGAAGCAGTATGTTTTGAAGCACAAATGCCAGCAGGAACTGCCCGAATGATTTATTGGCCCGATGCAGAAGAAGGATTCCATTGGGTAGTTGAATCTAAAAACAAAAAAGGATGGAATAGATTTACGGAACATCATTATAAAACGATGGGTTAGATTGTTTTTTAATAAATACTAAAGTACTTTTGTGTTTACAAAACCAATTAACAACATTAAAATACAACACAATGATAAATCAACGATTTGGTAGAAGAAGGCGCGCATTATTTCCGTGGTGGATGGTAGCTTTTATTTGGATATTTATGATTCTTGGTGGCGCAAGTGTTCTATTTCGTATTTTGAAATTAGTGGGAGTTACCTATTGGGTTGGCACTAACGAAAGTTCTATTTATGGAATGTCAACCTATGAAAGTTTTTCTTTATTAGGTATCTTTATTGGTTTATTACTAATCTTTAAAGGCGTAACAGCATTCGGCATGTGGACAGAAAAAGACTGGGCACTTAAATTAGGAATGATAGATGCCAGCATCGGAATAGTAATTTGTGTTGTCATGACTTGCTTATACCCAATATTTGAAAAAGTAGACGGCAAAAACAGTATCAACCTTCGTTTTGAGTTGTTGTTATTAATTCCTTATCTAATTAAATGCATTCAACTGCAAAAGATTTGGCCAGAAGAATTAAACACACCAGTGGCTTACACACCAACACCTGAACCGATTGTAACACGAACACTAGAACCAGAACCAATAGTTGAAGAAACGCCTTCAACTGAAACTGAAGAGAACACCAAAGTTGACGATGGTATGGACAAAGAAGATCCAAGAAGATTCATGCCGAAGTAGGGATGTGGTTTGTTAGTAATGAAAAACAACTGGCACAATGAAAAACAACTTAGTATACTTATTGATTTTTGGGTTGTTATTTGGTTGTAATAAAGTTAAACCAATTGAGAAGAAGAAATCTAAATTTGAAAGAGTTTGGTTTGATACAGTTCAAATGATTCCTTTTTCTTCAGAATTACAGATTAATAAAAATAATACTTTTGAATATAAAAGTCATTCTTGTCAAGTTGGATCAAAAAGTAATGGAACTTGGACAATTAAAAATGATACAATTATTCTAAATAGTATTAAACCTAAAGAGTGTCATTTTCAACATCCATTTGGAATTGTATGTGCTTTTAATAAAGAAAATGCTTCAAAAAATGAAGATAATAAAACAATTAAAGGTTGTAGCCCAAGCGGTCGAGATGTTATTTACGAGATTTTTCAAAACGAAAAATTTTATATAAAAAACGATACTTTAATTCATATAAATAAAATAGAAGAGGAATTTCCACATTTAAAAGTGGTGTTTTCAAAGTATAAAAAAGTAAGGGTAGTAAATTTATATTAATTACTCAATAATCATTTCCTTCAATTTATCTCTATAAGCTTCTAGAATATCCACTTTAGAGATTAATCCAAAGAACTTACCGTTTTTAGTTACCGTCAATAGCGTTTCGTTTGTGGTTTCAAACTTTTCCATAATCGTTTCCATGCCATCATCGTGGTTGATTATTTCTTTAGGTTGCGACATAATTTCTTTCACTTCCGTAAACTTAATGCGAAATGGATTAAACACAATAGGACGAATCACTTCAAAGTCAACAATGCCTAACAGTTTGTTTCGTTCATCCAACACTGGAATTACCGCCTGGTTAGATGTAGATAAATACTCTACCAATTGCTCAAGAGTTTTCTCTAAAGAAATCGTTTTTACTTCGGTATCCACTAATGGCAAAAAGTCAATGCTTTGCAAGATGTTCTTGTCTTTATCGCTGGTAAACACTTCGCCTTTATCGGCAAGTGCTTTCACATCCATAGAATGGTTTTCAAACTGTTTAGAAACGGCATAACTAATAGACGATACAATCATCAGCGGCACCATTAAATCATAACCACCTGTAATCTCACCAATCAAGAAGATAGCAGTTAAAGGCGCATGAAACAATCCACTTAATATTCCTGCCATACCCACAATAGTAAAATTAGCAATAGGCAAAGTATTCGATAACCCTAAAAGATGAATTGATTTAGCTACAAAGAAACCCAAATAAGAACCCACAAATAGGGAAGGAGCAAAGTTTCCACCATTACCACCAGAACCTAAAGTCAACCCAGTAGCAAATGATTTAAGCAAAACTACGATTCCAACGAAAGCCAATAAAACCCATTGTTTACTTTCGTAATTCTCAAGTAAGGTATTGTCCAACAACACTTCGGGATTAGGAGATGAAAGTGTTTTAATGCTTTCATATCCTTCACCAAACAATGTTGGGAAAAAGAAAATCAATACAGCTAAAATACTCGCACCAAACAATGCTTTTTTGTAGGTGTTGTTTTTAAATCGACTGAAAAAATGCTCTACTTTTCTGAAGTTACGAGCATGATAAACCGAAACCAATCCAGCTAAAATGCCTAATAGAATATAGTAAGGCGTATTGTGAAAGTTAAAAGTAAGATTCTGTTTGAAACTCAATAACACCTCTTGACTCAACAGTACTTCAGATACCAAAGCACCCGTAGCTGCAGAAATAATAATTGGAATAAATGCCGAGATACTTACATCGGTCAGCACCACTTCAATAGCAAATAATACTCCAGCAATAGGAGCGTTGAACGCTGCACCAATTCCAGCAGCCACACCACAAGCAAGAAGCAGAATTCTATCTTTTTGTGATAGTTTATATTTCTGTGCATAATTAGAACCAAAAGCGGCACCAGTAATAGTAATAGGGCTCTCTAATCCTGCTGAACCACCCAAACCAACAGTAAGCGAACTTGTGATAATCTGCGCATACATTTGTTTTTTAGGCATGATACCACCTTTCTTAGCAACAGCATATAGAATTCGACTACTTCCTTTTTCGATGCTACCATCTAAAAAACGACGAACCACAAATACCGTTAATAGAATACCAATGATTGGGAAAGTACTATTTGCATAAGGCAAGTGTAAATAGCCATTAGCATAATTCGCAAACTTGAATACATTGTGTGCAAAACTCTTTAGGATAATTACAGCTAAAGCACACGATATCGCTACAGCAACCGCAGATAAATAAATAAAATTGCGTTCCGATAAAATAGTCTTAGCCAAAAAGAAAACAGATTCTAATCGGCGAGCAATTCTTCTGAGAAACAATTGAACAGAAACAGAGGTACGATTAGGCATTGTGTTTTAAATAAAGAGATTGCAAAAATAGTGTTTTATGCAATCACTGCTAAAAAAAAATCCGATGAAGTATTTTTCATCGGATTAAGTTATTATTCGTTTTCGGAACTCACATGTTTTTTTTCAAGTACGACTTCAATCGGATAGTAAACCCTCTTTTCTATTATTTCGTCGTTTTGATAGGAATCATAGAGGTCACAAAGAGCATATTTATCGCTTTCTGAAACTTTTATTTCTGTAGTTCCATAGGAGAAATAACCACTATCTTCGAATTGATAGACGCTTTCAATTTTTAAATACATATCTTCCATTTTGAAATCATTAGGAACTTGAACCCAATATTCATCTGAGATAAAAGGAAAATTCACCATTTGATATAAAATCGTAATTGGACTCTTTTTTACTTTGCCATTTTTCTTTTTTATCAAGGTAACATGTAAATTTCCAATGGTATTTTCATTATCACGTTCATGTACTTTTAAAACTATAATCGATGAACCATCATACGGACACTGTTGCGAACTCATGAAATTACTTATTAGAAAAACTAAAAGGATTAGTAACTTTTTCATTTTTCTGTTTGTTTTTAAAGGTTATTTTAGATTTTTATTGACAAAGCAAAACAAAAGTGTTCTCACCTTTTTTCTTTAAAATCATTTTATATTCCAGATATAAAGCATCACCATAGTCATTATCTTGACGTTCATAATAAGTATAACCGTTTTTGAACGTTTTGTAATCTTCAGTTATTAAATTCATATATTTATGAACATGCAAGGTGTCTGTTTTATCCTTTTTAATATTCGAAATGATGTTTACTGGAAAAGTTATCATTTTTTGAGTATTGAAATAATACAAGTAGCCTTGACTATTGCCATAGGTGTGGTCTGTTCGTACATAAATAAAATAATTATTTTTTATGTTAAGTAGTTTTACTTCGTTTAAATAAAAACCACCAACATCTATAGTAAAGAGTTCTTTTTTAAAGTTTTGATTTTTAATATATACAGTTACAGTGCCACTATAAGTGGTTGCACAATCTATGCAATCATAATAAAGTTGGAAATCTCTAAATTGACCAAATGCCTGTTCAAATCGATTGGTTGGTTCTTCAACTATTTCATATGGAATTGATGTTACTGCATCTGATTTGTCAATTTTACTTGACTTACTATTAGCCGCAACTGGCAGTTGTTTTGGTTTTTTATCATTACAAGAAAGTATCAAAAGCATGATTAATACTAATGTTATTTTTTTCATAATTCAAATCATTACAAATTCAATAATTTAATACTTCCAGTTGGAGAAATGATATAGTAACGATTGTTTCTAATGATAGTATTTTTAGGAAGTTGATCT
>CANCFZ010000160.1 GCA_947377425.1 Flavobacteriaceae bacterium | reverse complement strand
TTTATTAGCTATAAAAAGCACGCAAAATTACAAAAATTTATGCAGATAATTACTAAAGTAGTAAGTTTGTACCCTATTTTAATGAAAAACACATGCACATTTTTAACAAAAAAGTAGATTTAAACAACTACTTAAAGAGCAATAACCTTGATAATACTACTATTGGTTTTGTTCCTACTATGGGCGCATTGCATCAAGGACATCTTTCGTTGTTGCAACAATCTATTGAAAATAATGTTACAACTGTGATAAGTATTTTTGTGAATCCAACGCAATTTAATAATCCCGAAGATTTAAAAAAATACCCAAGAACATTAGAAAATGATGTTGAAAAAATAAAAACAATTTCCGACAAAATTCTAGTGTATGCTCCAACAGTAGAAGATATTTATGAAGGAAAAACCAAATCGCAACACTATGATTTTGACGGATTAGAAAACCAAATGGAAGGCAAATTTCGTCCCGGACATTTTGACGGAGTTGGCACTGTTGTAAAACGTCTTTTCGAAATTGTAAAACCAACAAATGCTTATTTTGGAGAGAAAGATTTTCAGCAATTACAAATAGTCAAAAAACTTGTTGAAAAAGAAAAAATACCAGTAAATATTATAGGTTGCCCAATTTTTAGAGAAGACAACGGTCTTGCAATGAGTTCTAGAAATGAACGACTTTCAACAGAGGAAAAAGAAAAATCAACCATTATTTTTAAAATATTGAATAATGCCAAAACCCTTTTTGGCACGAAATCTGCTCATGAGGTTTCTGATTTTGTTACCAAAGCATTTAAAAAACATCCTGATTTTGAATTAGAATATTTTGAGATTGCTGATGAAGCCACATTATTAACTTGCGTTAGAAAAAATAAAACCAAGAAATATCGTGCTTTTATTGCCGTTTTTGTTAACAAAATCAGATTGATTGATACTATTTCACTAAATTAATTTAACTTTGCCCCATGCAAATTCAAGTTGTAAAATCAAAAATTCATCGCGTTAAAGTAACTGGCGCAGATTTGAACTATATCGGAAGTATTACTATCGACGAAGCCTTAATGGATGCCTCCAACCTAATTGAAGGCGAAAAAGTTGCTATTGTTAACATCAATAATGGTGAGCGTTTTGAAACGTATGCCATAAAAGGTGCTAGAAATTCGGGTGAAATTACGCTTAATGGACCGGCTGCAAGAAAAGTGCATGCTGGCGATATTATCATAATTATTTCTTATGCTACTTTAGATTTTGAAGAAGCAAAAACATTCAAACCTTGGCTCGTTTTTCCGAATGAAAACGACAATTCACTGAAATAATCTTTTGAAAAATCATATCAGTAAATGGTTGTCTATTCTTATTCCTATTGCGTTAGGAATCGGAATTGTTGTGTATCAATACAACAAATTTACCGAAGCCCAAATTAATGAAATTATTGGTTATTTTAAAAATGCCAATTACTTTTATGTTATTCTGGCAATTTTTACTGGATTTATAGGAAACGCAATAAGAGCCTACCGATGGAAATACATGCTCGACCATTTGGGTTATGAATCTTCTTTTCAAAATAATTTTATGGCGGTTAGTATTGGCTATTTGTTAAATTTAACTGTGCCAAAATCGGGTGAAATTTCTAGAGCTATAATTGTAAAAAAATACAATAATATTCCATTCGATAAAGGTTTCGGAACTATTGTTGCCGAAAGAATAATTGATATGCTTTTCTTATTATTCTTTATGTTATTAGCTGTTTTACTTCAATTTAAAATCGTCAAAGCGTTTATTCTTGATAAAATGCCGTTGCATTTAATTGTACTCCTATCACTTGTTGGAATTTTTGGATTTGTTGCATTTGTTTTGATTTACAACTACTCAAAACTAAAAATTGTAGCCCTTTTTAAAGAAAAAATTTCGGGTTTAAAAGAAGGTTTGTTGAGTATAATTCACATGAAAAAAAAATGGAAATATCTTTTTCAAACCATACTTATTTGGCTTTCTTATTTGATAACTTATTACGTTGCCACAAAAGTAATTCCAGAAACTTCATCACTTTCTGTGGGTGCAATTATTACTTGTTTTGTTGTTGGAAGTATAGCTATTGCTTTCACAAATAGTGGCTTCGGAGCTTATCCGTTTCTTACTTCAAAAGTACTTTTGTTTTACGCAATTGCCGAACCAGCTGGAACCGCTTTTGGTTGGATTATTTGGACTTCACAAATGCTTTTAGTTTTAGTTTTAGGATTACTATCATTTTTATTACTTCCCATCTTAAATAGAAAATAATTTGTTATATTGCTTGATTTTAGACACCATTTTAGTCGCTAAATCAAACTTTTATGAAAAAATTAATTCTATTAATCGTTATTACAATTAGTTGCACTGGATTTGCACAAAAAATTAAAGACAGTATTTTATCTAAAAAACTAGATAAATACAGACATCTAACGGTTTCACTTCCTCCATCTTATAACAAAGATGTTAAGAAAACCTATCCTCTTTTATTTTTACTCGATGGAGATTATCTTTTTGATCCTTTTCAAGGCGCTATGAGTTATGGAAATTATTGGGACGATTTGCCAGAAGTAATCATCGTAGGGCTTGATCAAAATAAAGAAAACGAGCGTGTTGAAGATTGTACTTTTGACGAAACGACAGGTTTACCCGAAGGAAAAGGAGAGAATTTCTTTGAATTTATTGGCGCCGAATTAATTCCTTTTATTCAAACAAAATACCGAACTTCTAATTTTAGAATGATTGCTGGACATGATGTAACCGCTGGTTTTATGAATTTATTTTTATATAAAGATGTTCCGCTATTTAATGCTTACATTTCTTTAAGCCCAGAACTTCCTTTAGAAATGGAAACCCGTGTTGCCGACAGATTAGGAACTTTTAAACAAAACATGTTCTATTATCAATCATCAGGCGAAGGTGATATTAAGAAAATGAAAGAAAAAATCACTCTTTTAGATGAAAACATAAAGGCACTCAACAGCACCACTTTGAATTATAAATATGATGATTTTAAAGGAGCTTCGCATTATTCATTGGTTTTATATTCAATTCCAAGTGCATTATATCAATTTTTTGCGTCGTATCAACCCATTTCAAAATCTGAATTTCAAGAAAAAATAGTTACGCTTCCTTCAGGCTATGTTGACTATTTGAAAAACAAATATGATGTTTTAGACAAAGCATTGGGCATCAAAATGAACATTCGCCTTAATGACTTTAAAGCCATTGAAGCGGCAATTTTGAAAAATAAAGCCTACTCAGAATTTGAATTATTAGCGCAACTTTCTCATAAAATGTATCCAAAATCAATGCTTGGCGATTACCACATGGCTATGTTTTATGAAAATACAGGCGACATCAAAAATGCTGTGAAATATTATCAAAATGGGTTTCAATTACAGCCAATTGGTGAATTAACCAAAGATATGATGTTGGCTAAAGCCGATGAACTTAGAAGTCAAATTAAAAAGAAATAATACTGAACACTTAATTCAGCATAAATAAATCAGCATAAATGGCTAAACTTAAAACTTCTTTTTTCTGTCAGAATTGTGGCACACAATATTCCAAATGGCAAGGACAATGCAATGCCTGCAAAGAATGGAATACCATTGTGGAAGAAGTAATTCAAAAAGAGGAAAAAACAAGTTGGAAGCCAACTTCTGAAATAAAAAAAGCACCAAAACCATTAAAAATTGCCGAAATTGACTCGTCGCAAGAAGTCCGAATGGATACTTTGGATGGTGAATTAAATCGTGTACTTGGTGGTGGAATTGTACCAGGTTCTCTAATCCTTCTTGGTGGCGAACCCGGAATTGGGAAAAGCACTTTATTACTTCAAATATCCTTAAAATTACCTTATAAAACTTTATATGTTTCGGGCGAGGAAAGTCAGAAACAAATCAAAATGCGCGCTGAAAGAATTACCTCTAAAGATGATAATTGCTACATTCTTACAGAAACTAAAACGCAAAATATCTTTCGTCAAATTCAGGAAATTGAACCTGAAATTGTAATAATAGATTCCATTCAAACATTGCATACTGATTATATTGAATCAACTGCCGGAAGCATTTCTCAAATTAGAGAATGTACCGCCGAATTGATAAAATTTGCCAAAGAAACCAATATTCCTGTTATTTTAATTGGGCATATTACCAAAGACGGAACTATTGCTGGTCCAAAAATATTGGAACACATGGTTGACACGGTTTTGCAATTTGAAGGCGATAGAAATCACGTGTATAGAATTCTACGCAGCTTAAAAAATAGATTTGGTTCTACCGCCGAACTCGGAATATACGAAATGTTAGGTTCGGGTTTAAGAGAAGTTTCCAACCCATCTGAAATTCTGTTATCACATCGTGAAGAAGAACTTTCGGGAACTGCCATCGCTTCAACATTAGAAGGAATGCGCCCATTAATGATTGAAATTCAAGCCTTAGTTTCAACCGCAGTTTATGGAACTCCGCAACGAAGCACGACAGGTTATAATGCCAAAAGATTGAACATGTTACTAGCTGTTTTAGAAAAACGTGCTGGTTTTAGATTGGGAACCAAAGACGTGTTTTTAAATGTTACTGGTGGGATTTCGGTTGACGACCCAGCTATTGATTTAGCGGTTGTAGCCTCCATACTTTCGTCAAATGAAGATATTGCTGTGGGTAAAGATGTATGTTTTGCAGGTGAAGTCGGACTTTCAGGTGAAATTCGTCCAGTAAATCGTGTTGAACAACGCATTCAAGAAGCAGAAAAATTAGGTTTTGCTACCATATTTATTTCTAAATACAACAAACTTTCTACAAAATATCCCGGAATAAAAGTAGTTTTAGTTTCTAAAATTGAAGAAGTTGTTGAAATTTTATTTGGGTAACTCCAGCACTAAATGAGAACCAAAAAGCAAAAATTATTTCTTTTTTTAAAGCTAATTCTCCTAGTATTATTTCTTGGAATAATAACTATTGTTTTCTTTAGAAATGCTATTTTGGAAAGTGCTATTTCTAAAATTGACACCAAACTCAACAGAGAATATCAATGTCGTTTTCACGTAAAAAGTGCTCAATTTCATGGTTTATCCGATTTGGAATTTGAGGAAATTTCTTTGGTTCCTCAAAAAGCCGATACTTTAGTAAGCATTAAAAGTTTGAAAACTTCGGTTAACTTTTGGCAGTTGCTTTTTGGAAATATTCAATTGGGGAAACTCGAAATTAACAAAGGTTTTATCCAATTGGTCAAAAACAAAAAAGGGAGAAATTTTGATGCTTTTCTAAAACGTAAAAAAGACACTAATTCATCTGATGAAGTTAATTATGCCAAATTAGCTTATCGCATTTTATCCAAAACTTTAAATCT
>CANCFZ010000159.1 GCA_947377425.1 Flavobacteriaceae bacterium | reverse complement strand
ATTTTCGATATGGATGGCGTAATTGTTGACACAGAACCTGTGCATCATTATGCTTACAACCAACTTTTTAAGCAATTGAATCTTGAAGTTTCACCTGAATTCTATGCTTCGTTTACTGGTTTTTCTACAAAAAATACTTTTGAAAAAATCAAAGCCAATTTTGAGGTTACAGACGATATTAATTCTTTGATAGATTTAAAACGACAGCTTTTTAACGATGCTTTTGATCAAAAAGAAGATTTATATTTGTTAGAAGGCGTTGAAGATTTAATTAAAGATTTGCACAAAAACGGAATGCAATTGGTACTGGCATCATCTTCTGCAAAAGTTACTATTGACAGAATTTTCAAGCGATTTGATTTATATAAATATTTTACTCACATAGTTTCTGGAGAAGATTTTCCACAATCGAAACCGCATCCAGCAATTTTTCAGCATGCTGCTTTTTTATCAGGAACTCAAGTAGAAAATTGTATTGTAATTGAAGACAGCACTAACGGAATAAAAGCTTCTAAAGCAGCAGGAATTTATTGTATTGGATATGACAGTCCAAATTCTAAACTGCAAGATTATTCGTTGGCTGATGAAGTGGTATTTAATTTTAAAGAATTGAGTTTTGAATATATATCAAAAATTTCTGGTTAGCCCACAGCTTCTTTATAAACTCGTAAACATCTTTCTCGAGCTTCTTTGTGATCTACAATTGGAGTTGGATAATGAAGTGTTTCCAATTCTGGAATCCATTTTTTGATGTATTTTAATTCTTTATCAAACTTTTTTATTTGCTCTGTTGGATTGAATATTCTGAAATATGGAGCAGCATCAACACCACTTCCTGCTGCCCATTGCCAATTACCAACGTTACTTGATTGTTCGTAATCTAATAATTTTGTTGCAAAATAAGTTTCACCCCAACGCCAGTCAATCAATAAATGTTTGCATAAAAAACTCGCAACAATCATTCGCACGCGATTGTGCATGTGTCCAGTTGCGTTTAATTCACGCATTCCAGCGTCTACAAAAGGATAACCAGTTTTTCCTTCACACCATTTTTTAAATAGTATTTCGTTATTTTCCCATTTGATGGCATCATATTTTGGTCGGAAACTTGATTTATAGGTATGAGGAAAGTGCCAGAGAATTTGCATAAAAAATTCTCTCCAAATCAATTCTTTTAGGAACGTTTCATTCTTACTTTGTAGTGCTTTTGAAACCATTTTTCTAACTGAAACAGCTCCAAATCTTAGATAAATTCCTAAATAAGAAGTTTTATTCAAAGCAGGAAAATTTCTAGTTGCCTCGTAATTATCTATTAAATTATTAGAAATATCAAATGAAGAAACTTTTATTGATGAAGTTTCAAATCCAATATCCGATAAACTCAAAAATGGATAGGAGTGAAGTGCTATTTTATCTAAATAATCTTCTGAATTGTAATTGATTAACTGTGTTTTCTTAAAGTTTTCTTTCCATTTATTGGAGAAAGGCGTGTAAACTACATAAGGTGTTCTATCGTCTTTTACAACTTCACTTTTTTCAAAAATAACTTGGTCTTTACTGGTTTTGAATTCGATAGAATGTTCATTAAAAAGATGATATAAATCCAAATCACGTTTGCGAGCATAAGGTTCATAATCATGATTGGTATAAACTGATTTAATATCATGTTCAGAAATCAACTTTTTATAAACCTCCAATGGTTTTCCGTGAAAAAGAGCCAATGATTTTCCAATACTTTGTAACTGATTTTGGATTTTTTCCAATTGTTGATGAATGAATGTTACACGCGCATCATCTTTAGGAAGTTGTGAAAGTATTGCATCATCAAAAATAAATATTGGTAAAACTTCTTCATTACTATTTAAAGCATGAAAAAGTCCAGTATTATCCTCTAATCGTAAATCTCTTCGGAACCAGAATATGTTCATTCAAATTATTTTATCCGTTAACTAATAATGTTGACATTCCACCATCTACATGAAAGATTTGTCCCGAAATCCAATTGCTTTTCTCACTCAATAGGAAACTTGCCATTTGAGCAATATCTTGAGAAGTGCCCACTTTTTTCATAGGATTTCTAGCTGCTGATTTTTCTTTTTTCTCGTCCGAATTTAAAAATTTATTTGCTAATGGCGTATCTGTTAACGATGGTGCAATTACATTTACTCTAATTTTTGGAGCATATTCAGCTGCTAACGCTTTTGCAAAACCTTCAATTGCTCCTTTTGATGCAGAAACACTTGTGTGAAAAGGCATTCCCATTTTTACAGCCACTGTACTAAATAATATGATACTCGATTGATTAGAAGCTGTTAAATTGGGTAAAACGGTTTGAATAACTTTAACCAAACTTAAGAAATTTACTTGTAAATCGGATTCAAAAGCATCAATTTTTAATGCTTTAAATGGACGTAAATTTATACTTCCAGGACAATATACCAATCCGTCAATTACTTCTGGTAATTTTGATAAGTCCAATGTATCTGTTGTTGCATCGAATGGAATATGCGTTACATTCAAATCTGAAATAGTTTCGTTTGTTCTTGACGCAACAAAAATTTTATTTTCGTATTGTAATTCTTCAGCAATTGCTTTTCCGATTCCGTAGGAACCGCCTATTAATAGTATGTTTTTCATGATTTATCCTTTAAACTCTCCGAAGATTTCGATTAATTTTTTTCTTCTGTATTCAAATATTTCATTCAATTTTGGTTTAACCAAAAATGGGTGTACCAATTGTCCTAGAATTCCCATCGGAACTTTATAATCCACTATATCTTCCATTTCTACGCCACCAGGAATTTCTTTTATAAAATGTTTGTGATGCCAAAGTGCATAAGGTCCGAATCGTTGCTCGTCTACAAAATATTTTTTATCTAGAACATGCGTTATTTCGGTAACCCATTTTGCAGGAATTCCTAAAACTGGTGTTACAATGTATTGAATAATTTGTCCTGGAAATATTGGTCTGTCAGCACCTGAAAGGATTTTGAAACCCATATATTCTGGAGTGATTTTTTGAAGATTATTTGGATCAGATAGTAAATCCCAAGCTTCATCAATTGTTATTGGAAGGTTTTGTTTGGTATGTAGTGTATATATTTTCATGAAGCAAAGATATTGTTTTGTTTAATTATTGTAAAATAAAATTAAACAAAATAATTATTACACTATTTAAGAAATCTATGATGAGTAATAAAATGCTTTTTTTCGATTATGGATAAATTGAAAAACACATGAAAACACTAATGTTAGAGCTGCTCCAATGAAGTTTAACCATAAATAACCTAACTTTTCTTGTCCGCTAGGATAAATATGAATAAAATAATAATAGATAAAGAAAATTGAAATTTGACTGATTCCAGCGCTCCAAAAGATAGCTTTACCTTTTACATACTTAACTAAGAAACCAACGAGAAAAATTCCTAAAACGGTTCCATAAAATATAGATCCTAAAATGTTTACTAGTTGAATTAAATTTTCAAAAAGTGTGCACACACAAGCAAATAAAATAGCAATAATTCCCCAACCTAAAGTAAAAAATTGCGTTGCATTTACATAATGTTTTTCTGATTTTTTGGAATTTATATTTCGTTTGTAAATATCAATTGCTGTTGTTGATGCCAATGCAGTGAGTTCTGATGCAGACGATGACATTGCTGCCGAGAGAATTACAGCTAATAATAATCCAATCAATCCTTTTGGAAGATAGTGTAAAATAAAATGCAAAAACACATAATCTTTATCATTGGTTTCTGCTTTTACATCTACTTTTTCTATTAATTCTTTAGCTTGATCTCTCAAATCTTTTTCTCTACCAGCCAATTCTTTAAGTTTATTTCTAAGAATGGGATTATCAAAATTCTGATTTAAGTGGTCAATATAAAGTAGATTATATTCTTTTTTTTCTTCTCCTAAAGCAGTTAACTTGGTTTCAAGTTTGAAATAATCGTCTTTGTATTTAGAGTTTTCAATTAAAATTTTATTATTTGGATTAAAATTTAAAGGAACAGGATTAAATTGAAAAAAAACGAAAACCATAACACCAGTCAACAGAATAAAAAACTGCATTGGCACTTTAAGAAATCCATTCAATATCATTCCCATTTGGCTTTCTTTATCAGATTTACCAGAAAGATAGCGTCCAACTTGGGTTTGATCGGTTCCAAAATAAGATAACATTAGAAAAAAACCTCCTGTAATTCCGCTCCAAAAAGTATAACGAGTTTCAGTATCGAATGAGAAATCCAGAATATTCATTTTGTCATTTGCACCAGCAATATGAAGCGCATTTGAAAATGTCATTTCGTTTGGAAGCATGTGAAGAATTAAATAAAAAGTGACAAACATTCCGAACATTATGACAAACATTTGTTGCTTTTGAGTCACATTTACAGCTTTAGTTCCTCCAATAAATGTATAGAATATTACGGATATTCCAATAATAATATTCAATAAAGTAAGGTTCCAACCTAAAAGTGTTGAAAGTATGATTGACGGTGCATAAATAGTAATTCCGGCAGCTAAACCACGTTGGATTAAAAATAAAATTGAAGCCAAAGAGCGTGTTTTTAAATCAAATCTATTTTCTAAGTATTCATAGGCTGTAAACACCTTGTATTTATGATATATTGGAATAAAAACTAAACAAACAACGACCATTGCAATTGGTAATCCAAAATAAAATTGGATGAATCCCATTCCGTCATGATAAGCTTGTCCAGGAGTTGAAAGAAACGTAATAGCACTGGCTTGAGTTGCCATAACCGAAAGACCAACGACCCACCAAGGAGTTTGTTTATTGGCAAGAATATATTCTTCTACATTTTTGCTTCCTTGTGTTTTATAAACACCATAAAAAATAATGAAGAGTAAGGTTACTGAAAGTACAATCCAATCGAGTTGTTGCATATCTTATGAAAATAGTTGCATTAAAATATAAAACAAAACAATATAGATAGCATTGGTAACTAAAAGCCAAGTGTAATTGGTTTTCCAAATATTTGGTTTCGGCATATTTTTTACTTTTAATAAGTTTTAATTCCTTCTTTTCAAATTTAGTATTAATTATTGAAACTTTTATTTTATTCAAATAACTTTTTTACAAAAAAAAAGAGGAAAATGAAATTTCATCTTACTCTTTTATAATTTTAGTTTGGTTTTATCCTTTGTGTTTTTTACCGCGACCATGACCTTCGCCATTTCCGTTTCCACGATTACCATTATCTTGGTGTTCATTCTCTCGTGGTCGTTCTACCTTATTTCCGTGGTATTTTTCTTTGTGATTTTTATGATACATGTAAGGCGAGTTGCCTCTGTAATCCGTTAGATAAACAACATTTCCACTTCTTAAGTTATAATTTCTATATCGGTATGGTAATGAGGTTGATCGAAACCATCTTCCATTTTT
>CANCFZ010000158.1 GCA_947377425.1 Flavobacteriaceae bacterium | reverse complement strand
CCAAAATAAATGGTTTCAACTTGCTCCTCTTGAAACTCACTTTTACGCATTTCTATTTCTTTGGCCAAAGCCAAAACCATTTCCTCCTTTTTTTTCAATGAAGTAGAAAAATGAAAGTCGCAATAGTGACAAGCTTGCTTGCAAAATGGTATGTGTATGTAAATTCCTGACATATTTTTAGTGTTCAGTGCTAAGTGTTCAGTGCTCAGAACTGCCAACTGAACACTAATTACTATTTTTTAACTCGAGATTCATTTTCCTTCACAAAAGCATCCCAACCTGTATAACTTTTTTCGCCAACTACTTTTCCGGAGTTGAAGAAATGACAAACTGCTGCTGCTAATCCATCGGTGGAATCGAGGTTTTTAGGTAATGTTTTTAATCCTAAAAGTTGTTGCAACATTTTGGCAACTTGCTCTTTGCTGGCGTTTCCGTTTCCGGTGATGGCCATTTTTATTTTTTTGGGTTCGTATTCTGTAATTGGAATATCTCTTGAAAGTCCGGCCGCCATTGCAACACCTTGCGCTCTTCCTAGTTTTAACATTGACTGCACATTTTTTCCGAAAAAAGGAGCTTCAATTGCTATTTCATCAGGATTATGTGTGTCAATTAATTCGATTGTTCTCTCAAAAATGACTTTTAATTTCTGGTAATGGTTGTCGTATTTACTCAATATAAGTTCGTTCAACTGCAGAAATTCCATTTTCTTGTTAACTACTTTTATCAATCCGAAACCCATAATGGTGGTTCCTGGATCGATTCCTAAAATTATTCTTTCGTTTGCCATATTTTTTTGCCACAAAGACACTCAGTTTTTTTTTAAAAAAAAATAGGTTATCAAAACCTGTTAGGAATCGAAAATGGTTTTCCTTTACTTTGTACCAATGATTACAATTCCTCACAAAGCTAAACAATTCTTGGTTTTTTCAGTCAAACTTTTGATTGTTGTTGGTGCATTTTATTTTATTTACAACCAATTGGCTTCCAACGACAAATTGGATTGGGATAAATTTTTGATTTTGTTCCATAAAAACCAATCTGTTGGTGGAATTTTATTTCTTTTACTTTTAAGTTTTTTGAACCGCTATTTTGAAATTCTTAAGTGGCGAAATTTGGCACAAGTAGTCAAACCGATTTCAATATACGAGGCTACCAAACAAGTTCTTGCGGCTTTAACTTTGGGCGTTTTCACACCTGTTGGCGTTGGAGAATATGCTGGAAAAGCCTTATATTTTGATAAAAAAGACACTAAAAAAATCATTTTCCTTAATTTGATTTGCAATGGAATTCAGATTGTTGCTACAGGTATTTTTGGAATTGTTGGAATGATGATTTTGCACTTCAACTGCACTAAGTGTGACAAAAATATTGGTTTTTGGAGTTTCGGAATAATAGCAATTACAATTGCATTCTTTCTGTTTTCTTATTTCACTAAAAAAATCAAAATTAAAAATTATTCTATTGAAGATTTAATTGAAAAAATTAATGAAATTCCGAAGAAAATTCATCGTAAGAACTTGATTTTAGGATTTTGTCGCTATTTGGTCTTTTCGCATCAATACTATTTTTTGTTTTTGGCATTTGATGTAGATTTGCCTTATTCTACTTTGATGGCAACTATTACTACGGTTTATTTTTTAGCTTCTGTAATACCAAGCTTTCAATTTTTAGACTTTGCTTTAAAAGGAAGTTTGGCTGTTTATTTCTTTGGATTACTTGGTGTTAACGAATGGGTTGTAGTTTTTGTAACTATGCTGATGTGGTTTTTAAATGTGGTTTTACCTGTAGTTATTGGGAGTTATTATGTTTTGATTTTTAAGGTTTTGCCACAAAGCCGCTAAGGCACAAAGGTTTTAAAAATTAAACACATAGAAACATAGAATAAAATATTCTAGTAGAATCTTCGATTTTATAAAGTTAACATAGCTATGAGAAAAATAAATTGCCTTTTTTAACTCTTTAAAGACAAAGAGAATTCTATGTTTCTATGTGTTTGAAAAAATAATTTATGTTTAGAATTGAATCCAAATTTGTTCGTGAAATCTTTTAATTTGTGTAAATTGCTTCTCCAATTCGCTTTCGCTCGTGTCGTACAATTCGTGTAAAATCTTTACTTATGATTGAAATTATATTATTTGTTGTTTTAGGAATATATGTTGTTTTTATTTTGCAACTTGTTTTTGGTTTTGATAAGGTGAAATCATTTACAAGAACGGATGAAAAACCCAAAACGACATTCTCAATAATTGTTCCGTTTAGGAATGAAGAAAAGAATTTACCAAAACTTTTAAAGTCGATTTCAAATTTAAATTATCCTAAAGAGTTGTTTGAAATTATAATGGTAGATGATTTTTCTTCCGATGCTTCGGAACGTGTTTACATTAAATGGCGGATGGAAAACGGCTTGATTGAAACTACGCTTTTAGAAAATTTACGTTTATCGAATTCACCTAAAAAAGATGCCATTTCTAGAGCGATTCCGATTTTGAAACACGAATGGGTTGTAACAACTGATGCCGATTGCAGGGTAAATAAAAATTGGCTATTGACTTTGGATAACTTTATTCAAAAAAACAACGTCGAAATGATTGTTGGCGCTGTGGTTTATAAAACCAAAAACAATTGGTTTCATCAGTTTCAGCAATTGGATTTATTGAGTTTACAAGGAACTACAATTGGAAGTTTTGGCATTGAAAAACCATTTATGTGTAATGGTGCAAACTTTGCTTACACCAAAAAACTCTTTAACGAAATTGGAGGTTTTGGAGGAAATAATAAAATGGCAAGTGGTGACGATGTTTTTTTATTGCAAAAAGCTTTGAAAAACCATTCGGATAATGTGCATTATTTGAAAAATACGGCTGCAATTGTGAAAACAAAACCCGAAAATGATTTGTATAAATTGTTTATGCAACGTGTTCGTTGGGCAAGTAAAACAACTGGCTATTCTGGATATTATTCTAAAAGTTTGGCAGTTGTGGTTTTGGCGATGAACTTGAGTTTGGTAATAGGATTGTTTCTATTAGTTTATGGCACTTCAACTGCGCTCAGTGTGACAATGAATTGGGAAACATTACTAATTGCGTTTTCGATTAAATATTTCATTGATTATTTACTTTTGTTAAAATCAAATCAATATTTGAGAAAAGGTAACTTTATTTTTCCCTTGGCGAGTAGTTTGGTGTATCCGTTCTTTTGTAGTTTGGTAGGAATTTATTCTTTGTTTGGGAGTTTTTCGTGGAAAGGAAGAAGTTTTAAGAAATAATTTTCAATTTTTTATTATTCTGAGATTCTTCATTTTATTCAGAATGACAAATATCACTTTTCTATTTTTATAATTACAGGCAAAATGAACTGTGTTTTAACTGGAATTCCACGTTTAAATGCTGGATTCACTTTTGGAAAATTGACTAATTTTATTTTTAAAATACTATCTATTTTAATAGTATCATAAGCAACAGTATCTCTTGGAAATTGTGGTTCAAATTGCATTGTAGCATCTGAATTTACAGTAACTTTTACTTCAATAGTATCTAACTTTGGAAACAATATTTTTAAAGTATCTATACTTAATTTTTGCTGAATTGTACTTGATAAAAATTCAAAAAAACATTGTTTTCTTTGTGTTTCATCTGTTAGTCTTTCACAATCGGCAATCGATGGATATTGATCTACTTCTTTCCAATTGATTTCTTTGATTTGTTTTTCTAACAATTCTTTTTCAGAAGGCACCTGCTTCTCAAAATATTGACAAGAAGAAAATAAAATTATAAGAAAATAAAAAAAAAACTTTTTCAATTGTTACTTTTTAGAGTTTAGGTAATCTTCATAACTCCTATTAAACCATTCTTGTTTTGTTCGTTGAGCGTCTTCTTTTTGTTCTTTGTAAAGCAGTCCTAACTTTTCTGCATATATTGCTATCTTAATTGTATATCCGTAAAATTCTTCTTTAGTCAAAGTTATTCTATTGTCATTTTGCCTCTGAAAAAATTCAAAAAATAAATTGTCAAACTCTTTTTTATCAAATGCTAAAACTTGTCTTTTGTATTTAGCATATATTAATTCTTTTAATTGACTATCAGAGCTATCAGAAGTTGCTGTTTGTGCAAAACCTTTTTCTGTTGAACAGAAAATCATAAATATAAAAACCGATATTTGAATTAATCTTTTCATATTGGATTCAAAAATAGTAAAAAAAAACGAAAGATTTATAAAAGCAAAAAAGCCATCCACAAAAGTGGAAAGCTTTTCATTGGTCTAACTACTAAACCGTGATACGCTTTACAAAGGCGTATCGAAACAACACAACTAATTTTGAATGATTTGCTGAACTTTTATATATGTTCACCCAATACATTTCATTTGCTTTTTTGGGCAAAAAAGCACTTCGTTTCTGAAGTGCTTTTCCCAATTTAGCGGTCTGGACGGGACTCGAACCCGCGACCCCATGCGTGACAGGCATGTATTCTAACCAACTGAACTACCAAACCATCGCTTTATTGCGGTTGCAAATATACACACGTTTTTTATATTTGCAAGTGTTTTTTATTACTTTTTTTAATAAAAATTCAATTCCCTAACCAAACATTTGTTTTTCAGCTAAATATGTAGTTAGAATTTTCTCGAAATCTGCACCAACATTGACTGGAACGTATTTAATTTTGTTCTGAGCACAAGTTAATGTAATGCTTTTAAAGTATTTTTTGATGTTGTTTTCGTATTCTTCTTTTACATTTTCTGCAAAAAGATTGATTATTTCACCCGATTCTACATCGATAAACTTGCGTGGTGTGTTATCAAAGTCGAAATTCAACTCTTTTTCCTCATCAATTACATGAAATAAAACCACTTTATGCTTGTTGTGTTTTAGATGTTGTAACGCATTAAAAAGTGCTTCTTGATTATCATTTTGAAACATATCTGTAAAAATCACAATCATGGAACGACGGTGCATTTTTTCGGCAATTTGATGCAAGAATGTAATAGTATCTGTTGGTTTTGACATTTTTGGAGATTCTAATAAACCTTCCAATTTATTCAACAACATTCTGTGATGGCGATCACTTCCTTTTTCGGGAGCATAATATTCGTAATTATCGGAATAAACACTCAGTCCAACCGCATCACGCTGCTTTTTAAGCAAATTCATCAGCACCGCCGAAGCCAATACAGAAAATCCAATTTTACTTTCATAAAACGGCTGATTGGACTCTAATTTTGGATAATGCATAGAAGACGAGTTGTCAATTATTAAATGACAACGAAGATTGGTTTCTTCTTCAAAACGTTTGGTGTATAATCTATCTGTTTTGGCGAACAATTTCCAATCGATGTGTTTGGTACTTTCTCCAGCATTATAAGTTTTATGTTCAGCAAACTCAGCCGAAAACCCATGAAACGGCGATTTGTGCATTCCCGAAAT
>CANCFZ010000157.1 GCA_947377425.1 Flavobacteriaceae bacterium | reverse complement strand
GAAATTAACAAAGGTTTTATCCAATTGGTCAAAAACAAAAAAGGGAGAAATTTTGATGCTTTTCTAAAACGTAAAAAAGACACTAATTCATCTGATGAAGTTAATTATGCCAAATTAGCTTATCGCATTTTATCCAAAACTTTAAATCTCGTTCCGACTGATATGAATGTAACTGGATTTGCATTCAAGATGGACGATATGGGCAACAAAGTGGTTTTTGATTTCAAGCAATTGGAATTGGAAAACAAAAAGTTAACTTCCCTTATCAAGGTGAAATCGGATGATTTTACTCAAAATTGGAGCATTAGTGGTTTTGCCGACCCACGCGATAGAAAAGCCGATTTGAAGTTTTACAATTCCAAAAATGATAGTATTCGAATTCCCTATTTAGAAAAGAAAATCCATTTAAAAACAAGTTTTAAAACCATCCATTTCAATTTAGAAAATCTCGATATGAGTGGTGGTGAATTGCATATTGACGGCTATACTTCAATAGAAAATTTCAAAATAAATCATGCTAAAATTGCAAAAAATGATGTTGTAATTAAGAATGCCCGTTTTGATTATCGTTTGGTTTTGGGCGCACGATTCATGGCGATTGATAGTACATCGAACGTTAAAATTAATGATATAAAATGTTCGCCTTATATTTCTTATACTAATGATACTGATAAAATTGTCGCATTAAAATTGAACATTCCCAAAATGAAAGCGCAAGATTTTATCACGTCATTGCCCGACGGTTTGTTCAGTCATTTTAAAGGCATGGAAGCACAAGGAAATTTTAGTTACAACTTGAATTTCGAATTCAATAAAAGCAAACCTGATAATGTGGTTTTTGAAAGCAAACTGAAACCCGAAAATCTTAAAATTACCAAATATGGAGAAGCCGATTTGAATAAAATGAATTCTGAATTTACTTATCGTGCCATTGATAAAGGAATTGAGCAGCGTCCGATTTTGGTTGGTAACTCTAATTCTAATTACACGCCTTTAAGTGCCATTTCTCCCTACCTTCAAAAGTGCGTTTTGACAAGTGAAGACCCATCGTTTTTCAATCATCGAGGTTTTATAAACGAAGCGTTCAAACAATCAATTGCTAAAAACATTAAAACGAAGAAATTCTCTCGCGGTGCCAGTACCATCAGTATGCAACTGATTAAAAATGTATTTCTAACTCGTGAAAAAACATTATCTCGAAAACTGGAAGAAATTCTGTTAGTTTATATTTTAGAAAACAATCGAATTGCAACTAAAGAACGTATGTTGGAAGTGTATTTTAACATCATAGAATGGGGACCAAACATCTACGGAATTGGAGAGGCATCGCATTTTTATTTTCAAAAAAATCCTGCTGATTTGAACTTGAAAGAATGTTTGTTTTTGGCAACTATAATACCCAGACCCAAAGGATTTATGTACCGTTTTGACTCTGAAAATAAATTAAAATCGTTTGCCAATCAGCAAGATAATTTTTTAACTCGATTGATGTTGCGCCGCAATTTAATTAACTCCAACGATACTATTGGGCAAAATTCTCCGTTAACTATTTCGGGACCAGCGCAATTTTTCTTAAAAAACAAACTGGGAATCAAACCCGAAATTGATTCAACAGCTGTTGAAGATTTTGGTTTGTAAAAAATAATTTTAGTTCGTCCCAACCTTTTCGCTTAAAAAGTTATCTATATAATTAGATAGATTTTTAACCAAACTAAATTGTTATGAAAAAGAAATTTTCCTTAGAAATAAAAACGCCTTGTCACGAGAACTTCAACAATATGATTCCGAATGCAAACGGTTCATTTTGTAATTCGTGTGCTAAAAACGTGATTGATTTAAGTACAAAAACCAATTCGGAAGTGGCTAAATTTATAACTGAATCGAAAGACAAAAACATTTGTGCACGATTGAACGTTTCACAATTGGAGCAAACTTTTGAATACGAAACCCATCCCAAAAACAACAACTTTAAATATGCCGTTGCCGTCGCAGCTTCTATTTTATTGACTTCCAATATTGTTGCGCAAGAAAGTCAGGCTCCAAAAACAGAGCAAGTTCCAATACCTATCCGAATGGTTGGAAAAATAGCTGTTCATCAAAACAAAATGGTTGCAATTACGATAAAAGGTAAAATTTTAGATAGTAAAACCAAAAAGCCAATTTCTGAAACGCAATATCCAAATTTGTCTTTTTTCGCATATGGTGCAACTAAAAGTGTGAAAATAAATCCAAAAACTGGCGAATATGCTATTGAATTATTGGTAAATGAAAATGCCAAAACCCTTATCATATATATATCAAATGAGGACTTCAGATATTCAAAAAAAGTTCCATTAAACACTAAAGAAAAAACTAAAACATTGAATATTTTGGTAAATCCCGAAGAAGAATTCCAATCCCTTAAAATTCTTGGCGGTATGGGTGTGAATTATATTGACGATAAAAAAAATATTCTTTCTTAATCAATTACAAATGAAAAAATTACTTCTTTTTACCTTTCTGGTTTCGGCAATAGCATTTGCTCAAAAACCAATTTTTACATCGGCTAAAGTAAAAGCAGCAACGGTGTATTTTAACGCTGCCGAATTGCAACAAACTACTTCGGTCAATCTTCCAGTGGGAACTAGTGAAATTGTGATTAAAAATGTAGCCGATTATTTGAATGAAAACACGGTTCAAATTGGCGCGCCGTCTTCGGTTACGGTGTTGTCGGTGCAGTTTACACAGAATTATATTTCGGAATATGAAATTGACGAAAGCAATCCTGCCATTAAGAAAGTGCGCGATAGTATTACGTTGGTTCAAAAAGAAATCAAAAAAGTTCAAATAGATGTTTATTCGCACCAACAAACAATTGGATTATTAGACAATAATCAAACCGTTGCAGGCGCCAATACAGGTTTAAGTGTAGCCGAATTAATGAAATTGGTAGATTATTATAAGGCCAAAAGAACCGAGTTGGATAACGCAGTTGTAACACTTCAAGAAAAAGAAGCTAAATTGAATAAACGCCTTCAAGCGTTGAATGAAAAATTAGTCATCAATACCCAAAAAGAAGAGAAAAGTTCAAAAGGAAAATTGGTATTGCAAGTCATGAATGAAGTTGCTGGAAATGTGAATTTAGACATTAATTACATTACTGATTCCGCTACTTGGAATCCTTTTTATGATTTGCGTGTCGATAGTGTGAAAGATCCAATAAACATGATGTATAAAGCACAAGTAACACAAAACTCGGGCATCGATTGGAAGAAAGTAAAATTGACGTTGTCGAGTGGTAATCCCAATCAGAATAATCAAGCACCAATTTTGAATTCATGGTTTTTGAGGTATCAGGGATTAAATACTGGAAGTTATGCTACTTTTAGTACAGATACATATTTGCAAAATACAAAAGAGGGTTATTTGAGAAAAAACTTTGATAAAAAAGAATCTAAAAAATACAGAGATGGAGATAAACAAAGTATGAGATTTGACACACTATCTAACGGAAAAATAATAGCAAGACAAAATTATGAAGGATTAGACGACTACACCTCCATCAACGAAAACCAACTAAATGTTTCCTTCGACATAGACATTCCGTATGATATTTTATCGAATGGAAAAGCACATTCAGTAGCCTTAAAAGAAATTAAATTGCCAGCAACTTACAAATATTATGCAGCACCACGAGTAGATAAAGAAGCTTTTTTATTGGCTGAAATTAATGATTATTCTAAGTATAATTTATTACCAGGAGAAGCTAATATCATCTTTGAAGGTTTATATGTAGGCAAAACCAACATCAATCCCAATCAAACTGCCGATACTTTAAATCTAAGTATGGGACGCGATAAAAAAATCTCTATCAAACGCGAAAAAGTAGTGGATAAATCGGGAACTAAATTCTTGTCTTCTTATAAAGAGCAAACCTTTACGTATGACTTAACCGTGAGAAACAACAAGAAAGAAGAGGTGCAAATGACATTGAAAGACCAATATCCATTGAGTACCGATAAAGAAATCACGATAGAATTATTGGACGATGGAAACGCAAAAGTAAACACTGAAACTGGAATTATGACGTGGGAATTGAAACTTGCGCCCAACGAAACCAAGAAAATTAGGATTAGCTATAAAGTGAAATATCCAAAAGATAAAGTGATTGATAATTTATAATAACTAACTCAACCTAAAAAGAGCGCAGAGATTCAAAACCTTTGCGCTCTTTGCTTTTATCTTTGCGAACCTTGCGGTTAAATTTATGGTGCTGGATTTGGATGTAACTCTTGAATGCGATTAATTTCTGATAAAACTTCAGGAGATAAAACCACTTCAAAAGCATCAATGTTTTGTTTCAATTGTTCCATCGATGTTGCTCCGATTATGGTTGACATTACAAAAGGTTGTTGATGCACAAAAGCTTCCGCCATTTGGATTAAAGTCAGCCCACTGGCTTGAGCTAAATCATTGTATAATTGAGTGGCTTTGGTAGCATTTTCACCAGTATATCTTGTGAATTGAGGGAAACGAGACATTCTGTATTCGGGTTTGTTTCCGTTTAAATATTTTCCCGAAAGCACTCCAAATGCTAAGGGCGAATACGCTAATAAACCCACATTTTCTCGCATACAAATTTCAGACAATCCTACTTCAAACAAACGATTTAACAACGAATAAGGATTTTGAATCGTTGCAATTCTTGGTAAATTATGCTTTTCACTTTCGTGTAAAAAACGCATCACACCATACGGATTTTCATTAGACACTCCGATGTGTTTTATTTTTCCTTCTTTAATTAATCCGTCATAAACAGTTAAAACATCAAAGAAATTATCTTGCCACTTGGTGTCGATTTGAGTCAAACCACGTTGTCCAAACATATTCATAATACGTTCTGGCCAGTGCATTTGATACAAATCAATATAATCGGTTTGAAGGTTTTTCAAACTCAAATCAACAGCTTCATGAATGCTTTTTTTAGAAAAGTCTAACGGTTTTCTGATGTATTCCATGCCACGATTAGGTCCAGCAATTTTGGTAGCAACCACTAGCTTTTCTCTTTCAGATGTTCCTATTTTGTTTAACCAACTTCCAATATGTCGTTCGGTACTTCCAAAAATGTGTTCGTTTCCACCAATCGGATACATTTCGGCAGTATCAATAAAATTTATGCCGCGTTCAACAGCATAATCCATTTGAGAATGGGCTTCGGCTTCTGAATTTTGATTTCCAAACGTCATCGTTCCTAAACAAATTTTACTGATTTTTATTGTTGAATTTGGAAGTGTTGTGAATTTCATTTTTAAAAAGATTTAGAAATACAAAAATACATTTTCAAAATGAATTGGGTGGATAACATTTGTTAAACAAAATAAAAATGTTAATTTTCGATAGCAATAAAATTTTATCTTTACCTATAAATAAATCAAACCCATGAAAGCGTTATTACTTGAAGATGACCTTATTCTTTCTAAAGAAATTATTAGTTTTCTCAAATCAATGAAAATTGATTGCGATGCTGTTTTTGATGGCGAAGTATTTTTTAGACAACAAAAAT
>CANCFZ010000156.1 GCA_947377425.1 Flavobacteriaceae bacterium | reverse complement strand
TCAACAATGGCGTGGTTAGTAGAAAAAGGCATCAATAAATCAAGATTAACAGCTAAAGGTTATGGTGAATCACAATTAGTAAACAACTGCGGTTGTGAACCAACAAATGAATCAACATGCACCGAAGAACAACATCAAGCTAATAGAAGATCGGAGTTTATTATTACTAAACTTTAATAGATTTAAAATGAGTAGATTATTATTAAAAAATTGTATAGGTGAAATTTATGAGGATAAAATTATTCTTGATAAGAAAGAGATTTATCCTAGCTCAATATCGTCAATTAATATATTAAAGTCAATTAGTAAAGAATTTAATATTATATTATTTTTATTAAGTTTCTTCTTTTTATTAATTGCTTATATGAAATTAACAAACACTATTGTTTTCTATATAAGTTTGACATTGTGTGCTATATCCTTACTTATATCAGCATTTTACACTTATGAAAAATATTATTTAATAGTTACTTTTTCAATAGATGAACCATTAAAAATTCATGTGAAGAAAAAAGATGAAAAAGAAGCCAAATTATTTTTAAAAAAAACTATTGAAATTAAAAACATAAGTTAATTGTTATAAGAAAGGTTAACGGCTCGATAGACTTTTTGTTTAATTATCCTAAAGAACACTCAACACAAATTGGGTGTTCTTTTATTATATTTAGTAGTGAAAGCAAATTTTTAATAAAAACATATTTTACTAATTTGAACTTTTATATATTAGTATCCTTAAAAATAAAAAATGGAAATCAAAGAAAACATAAAATTTGGTCAAGGAAAAATTAGTGGCTACACTTCTGTATTTTTGGGTGTTTCTGCTCTGTTAGGAGTCATTTGTTTTAAATACCCTGAATGGCTAACAACACCTGCATTTAGAGAGGTATATACCGGTGAATCTATGAAGATTTTGTTAACTGGTGCAATTATAGCTTCAATGTTTTTTGCAATAATTAGTTTTATAGCCAGTAAAAATAAAAAATGGTCACTTATAGGAATTTTACTTATTGCAGCAACAATAATTTTAGGCGGATTTGACGTTGACCCAAGAGCAGTTGATAAAACTGGATGGCATTTAGGTTTAGACTGGTTGGTCTTAGATTTATTTCTAATGGCCATAATTTTTATTCCAATAGAAATCGTTTTTCCTAAAAGAAAAAATCAAAGTACTTTTCATGAAGAATGGAGAACCGATTTAGTTTATTTTACAATTAGTCATTTGTTAATTCAATTTTTTGGAACTATAACTCAACAACCTGCTAAAGTATTTTTTGGTTGGATGGGATTATCAGAAATACATCTGGCAATTCAAAGTTTACCCTTTGTATTAGAGTTACTTTTCGCATTTTTTATAACTGATTTATTTCAGTATTGGACACACCGCTTTTTTCATACACATCATTTTTTATGGAGGTTCCACTCAATTCATCATTCTACAGAAAATATGGATTGGTTAGCTGGGTCAAGAACACATTTTGTAGATATTTTTGTCACTCGTTCTATGGCATTTATACCTTTATATGTACTAGGATTTTCTACAATTACTTTTAATGTGTATGTTATTTTTATGGCAATTCATGCAGTATTAATTCATGCTAATACACGAATAAATTTTGGCTTTTTAAAATACATTTTTGCTACACCTCAATACCATCATTGGCATCATTGTAAAGATCCAAAACACTACGGAAAAAACTTTGCCACCATTTTTCCTTTTATAGATAAAATGTTTGGAACTTATTACCTTCCTAAAAATGAATGGCCAAAAGATACAGGAATACTGGAAGCTAATTTTCCAAAAGGATATATTAAACAAGCTGTTTATCCATTTACAAAAAACCCATTTGATAAAAACTTGGATATGACAGATTATTCTAATAGATAAATCATATTTTATAAAAAAAACCGCTCATAAAAATGAGCGGCAATTTTCAAAAAAACCAAACAAAACTATATAAATCAATTATTTTTTCATAAACATATTAGTATAATACTTTTTACCATTTGTTGGATTAACTGATATTGAAATTCCAAAATGGGTATAATCTCCATTTAAATTTGCTTTGTGCGCAGGACTGTTTAACCAAGCATACAAAGCAGCATTTGGTGTTGAATAATTATATGCAATATTCTCTCCTACTTTAGTTGCTCCAAGAACTTCAATTATATTTTCTGCTCTTTGATCAAAAAAATCATGATTTACAACATTATTGTCAATCATATAATCATTGTGTTCTAATGATTTATATGAAATATGATTTACAATTTCAAGTGTGTTTAAACCTTGACTAACTCTATATTCATTTATCAATTGAGCTAATTTTAACTCATCTTGTGAATAATCGTAATTAGTTACTAACGTGCTGTCAACTGATGCGTTTTCTTTTGAATCTGTTGAACATGATACCATTGTGAACACCAATGCAATTGGTACAAACAATCTAAGTAATTTTGCTTTCATAGTAGTAGGTTAAGATTTGGAAGGTAGATGTGGGGCAAATATCTTCGGGGTGAATATTGAAAGTAAGTGTGGGGCAGTTACTCTCGTTATTTATTATTGTAAGAACGTATTGTCTGATTTTGTTATACAATATTACAACAACATCGCTTAAGTAACAAATAAAATCGATATAATACATCTATTTTTATTTTTATAATATATTTTTCTTACAATTTAAAAAAATTAGATTGTTTAAATTAAAAAAAAATATAAATTACCATATCAAAATCTTCCAAAAAAAAACTAAACAACAAAAAAAACCATCCGAAATTCGGATGGCAATTTTTCAAAATCAAACAAAACTCTAAACTATTATTTTTTCATAAACATATTAGTATAATATTTTTTTCCAGTAGCTGGATTAACTTTAATTGAAATTCCAAAATGAGTATAATTTCCATCCAAATTTGCTTTGTGCCCAGGACTATTTAACCATGCATACAACGCTGCATTTGGTGTTGAAAAATTATATGCAATGTTCTCTCCTACTTTGGTTGCTCCAAGAACTTCAATAATATTTTCCGCTCTTTGATCAAAAAAATCATGATTAACTACATTATTATCAATCATATAATCATTGTGTTCTAATGATTTGTATGAAATATGATTTACAATCTCAAGTGTATTTAACCCATGACTAACTCTATATTCATTGATTATTTGAGCCAATTTCAACTCATCTTGTGAATAATCATAATTAGTCACTAAGGTATTGTCAACTGATGCTTTTTCTTTTGAATCTGTTGAACAAGATACCATTGTAAATACCAATGCAATTGGCAAAAACATTTTTAGTAATGTTGCTTTCATAGTAGTAGGTTAAGATTTAGAAGGTAGATGTGGGGCAAATATCTTCGGGATGAATATTGAAAGTAAATGTGGGGCAATTACCATCGTTATTTATTATTGTAAGAACGTGTTATCTGATTTGGTTATACAATAGTAATACAAACTCGTCAAAGTGACAAATAAAATCGACAAACTACATTTAATTTATTTTTTATAATGTATTTTTCTTACAATTAAGAAGAAAGACGATCTGCTTTCCATAAAAAATCATCTTGAAGCTTGTATCTAATTCTATCATGTAATCGATTAGGTCGACCTTGCCAAAATTCAACTTCAATAGGTCTTACTAAAAAACCACCCCAGTGTTTTGGACGTAGAATTTCTTTGCCTAGATATTCTTGCTCGAGAAGTTTTAAATTGGTTTCGAGATATTCTCGATTTGGAATTACCTCACTTTGCGGAGAAACTATGGCTCCAAGTTTACTTCCATCTGGTCTTGAATCAAAATAATTATCAGAAATTATATCAGATGTTTTTTCGGCAATACCTTTAATTATTACCTGTCGTTCAAGGCTTGTCCAAAAGAAAGACAGACATACGTTAGGATTATTTTGGATTGCTTTTCCCTTTTCGGAATTGTAATTGGTATAGAAAATAAATCCTTCTTCGTTGAACTTTTTTAATAAAACCACACGAGATTTTGGAAAACCGTCCAATCCAATTGTTGCAACTGTCATGGCATTAACCTCATCTACTCCACCAAAATCTTCGGTTTCATGAAACCATTTGTTAAATAAATTAATTGGATCTTCAGGAATATTTTTTTCTAAAAGTTCACTTTTTTCATAAGATTTTCTGTAATTGCCTAAGTCTTTCATTGGTTACTCCATTTGATTACAAAGTTCGTGAAGTTTTTGGAAAGTTTACAACTATTAAAATGGTTTTTTCTTTTGTTGCTTTTTCTTTTGTTGCTTTTTCTTTTGTTGCTTTTTCTTTTGTTGCCTGAGACTCTCGAAGGCAACAAAAGAAAAAAAACTCAAAAAACTTTCGCTCCTGTAACATTAATCCATTTCAAACTCTCGTCCATCGTCGGCTAAATGAACGTTTGGAAAAATGGTTTCGGCTTCATGTTTAAATAGTTCAATGTTGCCATAACGCGTTGAATAATGACCTAGAATAAGATTTTTCACATTGGCTTTAAGTGCAATAGTTGCCGCTTGTTTGGCTGTAGAATGCATTGTTCGCTCTGAAAGATGTGCTTCACTTTCTAAAAATGTGCTTTCGTGATAGAGAAAATCAACATTTTCAATAATTGAAATTATTGATTCATCATACATAGTATCGCTACAATACGCATAGCTTTTGGCAACTTGTGGCTCGAAACTTAATTCAGAATTCGGAATTATTGTTCCGTCATCTAATTTAACATCTCCACCAAATTTTATTTTATTGAAATACACTTTATCAATGTTATAATTTTCAACTGCTTCAATATTGAGTTTGCGCTCGATGTTTTTTTCTTGAAATAAAAATCCATTGGTATAAATGCGATGTGTTAACGGAATAGTTTTGACAATAACTTTATCATCGTCAAAAATAGTTTCAGACGCTTTAGATTCTAGTTCGTGAAAGTATAAATTATAACCTGTATAAGAACCCGAAGCTCTTAATTGAAGTAAGATTATCTCTTTGATTCCTTTTGGACCATATATATGTAAATCACTTTCACGATTGAGCAACATAAAAGTAGATACAAGTCCAACTAATCCATAAAAATGATCGCCATGAAGATGCGAAATAAAAATATGATTGATTTTAGAAAACTTGACTTTGCTTTTGCGCAATTGCACTTGAGTTCCTTCTGCACAATCAATAAGAAACATTTGGTTTTTAATTTCTAATATTTGTGATGTTGGATTGGAAAAAGTACGAGGAGTTGCTGCATAACAGCCAAGTATGGTTAATTTCATTTTTGAAATCGAGAAGTTAAAGAGTTTAGTTATCTTAAATTATTCTGTTTTATTGTTTTCTATTTTTCCAAGTTTAATAATTTTGATAATAAGATAAATAAGAAGTCCAGTGTTAAGAGCTAGCTTAACATAATCGAATTCGTTTGTCTTTATGCTTCTAATTACTCTGCTGGTTAACAAAAAAGTCAACACAAACATTACGGCTACATAAATGTATAATATGGTTTTGTTGTTTAATTTCATAAGTTTAAAATCCTAAATCGCGTTCTATTTCTTCCATTTCTATAATATCGTG
>CANCFZ010000155.1 GCA_947377425.1 Flavobacteriaceae bacterium | reverse complement strand
TGGTTGAGTTTTATTTTAGGAGCATCGGCTGTTTTTCTTTACTTTTTTAGAAGTAATTTTGCCAAAAAATTTGCTGAAAGAGACCGACAAGAAAAATCGAACCAATCTTAAATGGAATTAGTTGTAATTCTAATATGTTTACTTCTTTGCGCGTTCTTTTCTGGAATGGAAATAGCCTTTGTTTCTTCCAATAAGATTTTTCTAGAAATAGAAAAAAAGCAAGACAATTTTATTTCAAGAATTCTAACTAAACTTACCGAAAAGCCATCCAAATTTATTGCCACTATGTTAGTTGGCAATAATGTTTCAATGGTAGTTTACGGTTTTTTTATGGGTGATTTATTAATGAAATGGATAAAATCATTGTCCTTTCACATGTCAGATTTCACGTCGTTTTTAACACAAACTATTATTTCAACACTTATAGTTTTAATAACGTCAGAGTTTTTGCCAAAAGTTTTTTTTCAAATTTATGCCAATAACTTGATGAAATTTTTTGCAGTTCCAAGTTATATTTTCTACGTGAGTTTTAGTTATATATCGACATTCGTAATTTGGATTTCCGATTTTATTCTAAAGAAATTCTTTAAAACAGAAGGCGATTATGTACCAGCTTTTTTCAGTAAAGGCGAATTAGGAAACTACATCAATGAGCAAATGAGTTCGGTTCAAGATCATGAAGAAGTAGATTCGGAAATTCAAATATTTCAAAATGCACTTGAATTCTCTGGAGTTAAAGCGCGTGATATAATGACGCCTCGAACAGAGTTAGTTGCCGTTGATATTTACGACTCAATTTCTGAACTTCGTGAATTGTTTGTTTCTACTGGATATTCTAAAATATTGGTTTATCAAAATTCATTAGACGATATTATAGGTTATGTACATTCATTTGAATTATTCAAGAAACCAAAAAGTATAAAATCAATTTTGATTCCAGTTGAATTTGTTCCAGAAACAATTTTTATCAAAGACGCATTGAGTTTGCTTACCAAAAAAAGAAAAAGTGTTGCCGTTGTTCTCGATGAATATGGCGGAACTGCTGGAATTATTACTGTTGAAGATATTATAGAAGAACTTTTCGGAGAAATTGAAGACGAGCATGATAACGATCAAGAACTAACGGAAAAGCAAATAGATGAAAAAACCTATCTTTTTTCTGCGCGATTGGATGTTGAATATCTCAATCAAGAATACAAATTGAATATTCCAGAAAATGATTCTTATGGAACTTTAGGCGGATTTATTGTAAATACTTCCAAAGAATTTCCACAAAAAGGCGATGAAATAGTAATTGAAAACTTTCATTTTGTAATTGAAGAAGCTACAAATAAGAAAATAGAAGTGGTTAAAATGACCATTTCAGAGTGATTATGAAAAAAAAATACTTTTTTATTGTAAATTATAGTGTTACAACTATAATTATTTCATAGATAATTGTATTTTCGCAAACTGAAATAAAAAATTAACATATATAGAAATGGCAGTTTTACAAAAAATTAGAAAACGTTCAGGATTACTTTTACTTGCTATTGGGTTCGCTCTTTTGGCTTTTGTTGTTCAGGATTTGTTCACAAAGGGCTTTAAAAGTCAAGCTAAAGACGTAGGAAGTATAAATGGAAAAGATGTTTCTTTCGACCAATTTAGAATAAAAGTAGCGAATGTTGAAAAAAATGGTCAAAACGGACAACCGATGACTCAAATTCAAGCAGCTAACCAAGTTTGGGATCAAGAAGTTGCTATTTCATTAATTTCTGATCAATTTGAAAAAGCAGGAATTCGTACAAGTGAAAATAATATTATTGAAATTTTCAAGAAAGATCCAAATATTGGTCAAAACCCTCAGTTTTTAAACCAATTAGGTAAATTCGACTTAGCTAAATTTAAGGAATATTTCAAAAATAATCCAGAACAAGCTAAAGCATTTGAAGATAGACAAACTGATGCTGAAATCAACTCTAAATTCCAAATTTATAGTGCTATGATTAAAGGTGGTATGTATACTACTAATGCTGACGGTCAATTCAAATATAAATTAGAAGCTGACAAAGTAAACTTTGATTACGTTTCTGTATTGTATTCTACTGTAAAAGATAGTGATGTAAAAGTTACAGACGCTGACATTCTTGACTACATGAAGAAAAACGAGAAGAAATTCAAAGCTGAAGAAACTCGTGAAATTGAATACGTTTTAATTGAAGACAAACCATCTGCTAAAGATGAAGAAGAAATGAAAGCTAAAATCAATGGTTTGCTTTCTGGAAGTGTTGTTTACAATAGCGAAACTAAAACTAATGATACATTACCAAGTTTCAAATCTGCTACAAATGTAGCTGAGTTTGTTGGTGCAAATTCTGACAAACCTTACGATTCAACTTATGTAACTAAACAAGATTTGCCAGCTGAACACGCAGATAAATTATTTGCTTTACCTGCAGGTGAAATCTATGGACCATATATTAATGGAAATTATTATTGTCTTTCTAAAGCAATGGGAAGAAAAGCTGGAGCTAAAGCAAAAGCTAGTCATATCTTAATCAGTTGGGAAGGAACAAAATTACCAAACAAAAAAGAGAAAAGAACCAAAGAACAAGCTAAAGCTAAAGCGGATATGTTATTGGCTCAAGCGCTTGCAAATCCTGGAAGTTTCATGATGTTGGCTTTGACTAACTCTGATGATTCATCGGCACAACAAGGTGGTGATTTAGGATATTTTGGACCTGGACAAATGGTAAAACCTTTTAATGATTATGTATTTGCTAATCCAGTTGGAAAAATTGGTATGGTTGAAACAGAATTCGGGTACCACATTATTAATGTAACCGACAAACAAGATGCTATTCGTTTAGCTACTGTTGCTCAAAAAATAGAACCATCTGAAACTACAACAAATGAGGCTTACACTAAAGCTACTCAATTTGAAATGGATGCTCAAACTAAAGATTTTGCTGCAACTGCAAAAGCGGCTAAATTAACAGTTAATCCTGCAATCAAAGCGAAAGCAATGGACGAAGCTTTTGGTGCGGCTGGAAATCAAAGACAAATTGTTAAATGGGCTTACACTAGCGATACTAATGTAGGTGACGTAAAAAGATTTGAAGTTGTAAATGTTGGAAATGTAATCGCAAGATTGAAAAAAATCAACGAAAAAGGATTAATGACTGTTGAAGATGCTAAACCATCTGTAGAGGGAATTATCAAAAACAAAAAGAAAGCTGAGAAAATAATGGCTAAAATGAAAGGTGCTACTTTAGAAGCAATTGCTGCATCTAATGCTACTACAGTTCAAAATGCTCCAGTTGCTTCTGTAGAAAACGCTGTTTTAGCTAATGTAGGTTCTGAGCCTAAAGTTGTTGGTGCTGCATTCGGATTGGCTGCTGGTAAAGTATCTGCTCCAATTGAAGGAAATTCTGGTGTTTATGTTGTTAAAACTAAATCAGTTGTTAAAGCTCCAAAATTGCCTAAGTATGATGATTATGTAAACAAATTGAAAGCAAACAATGCACAACAATCAGGTAGAGTTTTCCCAGCATTAAAATCAGATGCTAAAATTGATGATAACAGATTAGAATTTTATTAGTAGATTCAATCTTTAAAATAAAAAATCCCGAGGCAGCAGTGTTCGGGATTTTTGGTTTTATACTATTTGGATATTACAATATCATTTCGTTATAGGGAATAACTACTTCAAAACCTCTTTCTTTAAAATAATCAGTAGGGTTTTCTTTTGAAATTGCCAATACAAAATCACCACCCCAAGCTCCAAGACTTTTTATTACACCTCCGAAGTCATTAAATAACGCCTCTTGAACGGTTTGTAATTCCAAAACAGAACTCATTTCAATTTCGTGTTGTAATAACGCATGAGCGAATTCTTTAGGCTCCGTCGAGTTCACTACTGTTTTAGTAATGTCATTTATAGTTTTAATAGTAGTGGCAATGTTTCCTTGTTTGTCTAAATAGGATGCAATTGCTGCTTTGCTACTTTGTTTTCTATTCAGGTAAACGAAGTATATGTTTTGAGTAAAATTGGGATGAAAGCTTATGTTTTCAACAGTTGGTTTATCATCTACTATTTGATAAATAATTGCAGAATCATTTTGAGCGCATGCCAAGTCATAACCACTTCCTCCAAAACTCTTTTTAAGTAGTTCATACGCATCAATTTCTAACCATTGAGCAATATTGTTGATTAGTGTAGACGAAGTGCCCAAACCCCAAAATTTAGGAAAAGTAAGTTCAGTTGTTATTCTGTATCCTTTTGAACTTGTAATGAAGTCGGAGTTTAATTGGTAGGCTTCATGTAGAATCTCAATTAATGTATTTTTGATGTTGTGATTTTCATTGTAATTCTTTTTTTCAATCACTGATGAAAACGGAATAGTTTCTTCAAACCAAATGCTACCATCGTGGTCGTGGCTTTTCCAATGAATTAAATCATTTTCTGATTCTTCGATGATTAAGTTTTGACCGAACTTGGTGGGTAATGCTAATGCTTTGGCACCATCAAGAACTACATATTCTCCTGTGATTAATAATTTTCCGTTGCTGTAGAATGTTTTTTTCATGGGGTTTGCTGCAAAGGTGCTATGTTTTTTTGCCACAAAGACACTAAGTCGCAAAGTTTTTTTATCTGTTTATTTAAATTGTACACTTCCCAAATTTAGCAATAGTTACTACTACTAACTATACTGTCACACTGAGCGCAGTCGAAGTGCTTTTATTGTTTTCTATTTTCTTAAATTCTCAATTAATGCTACAACCGATGCATGCGAAACCACATTCTTTTCAAAATGTTTTGTAATGGCAATCCGTTCTTCGAGAGTTGCTTCATATTGGTTTAAAATATTATTCAGGTGCATTTTCATGTGCCCTTCTTGAATTCCTGTTGTGGTCAATGATCGCAAAGCAGCAAAATTCTGAGCCAAACCTGTAACAGCAACCAGTTGCATTAATTCGTGAGCTGATGGTTTTCCTAAAATTTCTGAGGCCATTTTCACTAAAGGATGAAGCGAAGTTAATCCGCCCACAGTTCCCAATGCTAATGGAATTTCCATCCAAAAAGTAAAGATGCCGTTTTCTATTTTGGCATGTGATAAACTTGAGTATTTTCCGCTTCTTGAGGCATAAGCGTGAACTCCAGCTTCAACAGCACGAAAATCATTTCCGGTTGCTAATACCACCGCATCAACACCATTCATAATTCCTTTGTTGTGTGTTACCGCTCTAAAAGGTTCAATTTCTGCAATGTTAATAGCTTGAATAAACTTCTCGGCAAACTCCAGAGGATTTTCTATTTTCTTTTCGGCTAATTCTTCTATTTTACAGGAAACTTCCGCACGAACAATACAATTTGGTACATAATTAGAAAGAATACTCATCACTACTTCAATATCTTTTTCTTCATTTGAAAAATTAGTATATTGTTGTGCCTCTTCTTTTAATGTTTTTGCCAATTGCTCTAAACAAGAGTTTATAAAATTGGCTCCCATGCTGTCTTTGGTTTCAAAAGTGACATGCAGTTGAAAGTAATTTTCTAATTCTTTGGTTTTGTT